>NZ_BJCE01000391.1:0-2976 GCF_005402885.1 Sphaerospermopsis reniformis | reverse complement strand
AAAAGTGTGCATTTTTTGGGATTTCAAGAGATGGCAAAGAAATTTTCAAATCTCCTCCTGACTCCTGACTCCTGACTCCTGACTCCTATGCCCTCACGGAAAGACTTTCTCAGCAACCCCTATGTATAAGTTTTAGAACTATAAAGTGGTAATATACCTTGCAAGTTGACATTTATACTTAATTATATTAAAGTGTAGAAGAATCAAATTTTTGTTTTTGGATAAATTTTAGCTTTTTTTAGATTTTGGCTTTAGTTATGAAGAATAACCTATCAGTACCCTTAACTGGACTGGCTTTAGCCTTGAGTGTCACTTTAGCCAGTAATCAACCTAGTCAAGCTCAAAGCCGTCAATTTACTTGTGCTTCAGTTGATAACTATCCAGCAACCGTGGTTCGTCACCCAAGCAAAGGTAGTGTACCTTTAATTGTGTGGACAAACACAAGTCAGATTAATGATACATGGACACCGCAAAAACGTTGTGAACAAGTATCAGATCGTTTCCAGAAACTGCAAAATCAAGGTCAATTGAGAATCTTGAAAACTGGAACAGTCAACCGTCAATCTGTTATCTGTGGTTTAAAAACTAACGAGGGAGCTTGTAATAACAAAAACGTTCTACTGACTATAACAAATCAAAGAGACCCTAAGCAAGTCCTTGGAATACTATTGAATACCCGTGCTTCTGCAAGCGGAGAACCTGTTTACCTCAGTGGCAATGACGATGGATACATTGAACTAACAATCAACGGTGATGGAACTGCCAGTGTTGATATTGATCAGATCATTGACAGTAAGACTGAGCCAGTTTGGTAAATTTGAGATTATGGGGGGGAAAGCCATGAGTTGGCACGTAGGAATGGTCACTGTTTTTGTACTAGCTGCTTCTTTTTTGTCTTTGACAACTCCAGTGTCGTCAGTTCAAAAACCCCCTTTTTTAATGGCTAATTGGGTTTCAGATCAAGGGAAAAATCAACTTGAACAAGAGGCTCGTTTAATTACAGTTAAAATTCTCAGTAGCCCTAGAGAAATAGGTTATAATAACTCCTCATCACGTTCTAATAACCGATCATTAGATTCTGATAATCGCTCCTTAGGTTCTGGTATACTTTTTTATAAAAAAAATCAAAAAAATAAAAATCGCTTAACTTCAACTTACGTAGTAATTACTAATAATCATGTTTTACAAGCTGGAGAAGCACCCTATTTTATTCAAACTCCCGACGGAAAAATTCACCCTGCTAACCTGGGAGTGACAAAAAAACAACTGAGAGGAAATGATTTAGCCTTGTTAAAATTTGTGTCCGAGTCAGAATACAAAACTGCCACTATGTCAAATCAACAACCTGCCAAGGGAGATTCAGTAATGTCCGCAGGTTTTCCCCTCAAAAATAGCCAAAGTCAATCCGGTGGGTTTGTGATTAAACCCGGTAAAATTGAATTGCTGCTAAATAAAGCCCTAGAGGGAGGATACCAAATTGGTTTTACCAATGATGTGGAAAAAGGGATGAGTGGCGGACCGCTATTAAATAGTGCAGGGGAATTAATAGGAATTAATGGACTCCATGCTAACCCAATTTGGGGTGATCCTTATGTTTTTGAAGATGGTTCTTATCCAACAAATGCACAGCGAGAAAAAATAAGTCAATATAGTTGGGGTATTCCCTTAGAAACAGTCAAGCGATTGATTTCTAAAAGTAATTCCTAAGAGGATGTCTGAAAACTTTGTCGTGTTGCATAAAACACTTGTAGATCCCCCTAAATCCCCCTTATTAAGGGGGACTTTGATTAATTTTCCCCCCTTATTAAGGGGGGTAAGGGGGGATCTGGATAAAACCTGATACTTCTCAGACATCCTCTAATAAAGCACACTGTTTAACCGTATAGTATAATAGATTTTGGCAAGTTCTAAGGTTACTGATAGCGGCTAAGTTCAACTAGACAAAAATTTTCCGTTGCTATGTAAAGCGTAAATAGAAAGTAAACAATAGTTTCCAAATCTTAGGAGAAAGTTATGAGTATGCGCTTTGTCCAAATTGTTGCTTTATGTACTACAGGTGTATTGGCAACAACCACCTCCACACTGGCTCAATTTAATACTAATCCTATCCATCTGACTCAGGCTACTAGCTTCACTTGCGGTTCCCACCTAAAAACTTACGTGGTTCGCTCACTAGATGGCCGAGCAGGAACTGGGATTCGCTGCGTCAAATTTAGTGAAGGACGACCAGGCGGCACTAGTATTCCTCGTCTAGCGTGGTATGGGGAAGGAGCCTGGGGAGGGTGTACCTACCGCCATCTGGGACACGCATTTTACGAAGGTAGGATGCTGGTTGGGTCTGCGTCGGATTTTCATGGTAATGGTGAGTGTACCAACAACAATTTTCCACGTAATCTAACAGTCCGAGAAACTGCACCTGACTGGACTGTGATTCATGTGACTGGTGCCTGGAATGAGGAGTGGCGTTTAGTTTCCACCTCAACTAGCTATAGACCCCTACCCCGTCCTCAAACCTGTGGTGGCTATTTTGATCAATACAGGGTCTCTGATTTGGGTGGTGGCCGTCCCGGTGCAGGTCTGCGCTGTATGCTTAAAGTTGGTCAGGCAAATACAACCTGGTTTGGGAACGGGAATTGGAATGGGAATACTTATTCCCACTTGGGGACTCGCGGAAACAATGGGTATGGGGCTGGAGATATCTGTGGAAATGGCTTTGGTCCAAGCTGTAATAATTTCGGTTACGGTTCTCTGACATTCACCCGTACCGCCAGTGGTTTTAATGTGACTGGTGCCTGGAGTGAACAGTGGCGTAGGTAGAGTCAGTAGGGGCAAACCCCCCGTGGTTGCCCCAGGAGTCAGGAGGAGATTTGAAAATTTCTTTGCCATCTCTTGAAATCCCAAAAAATGCACACTTTTTCCGGTATACCCTTCAAAACCCTTGCACTAATTTCTGTGTTTATCAGCCTCTAACCTTTG
>NZ_BJCE01000390.1:0-2984 GCF_005402885.1 Sphaerospermopsis reniformis | reverse complement strand
AAAAAGTGTGCATTTTTGGGGATTTCAAGAGATGGCAAAGAAATTTTCAAATCTCCTCCTGACTCCTGACTCCTGACTCCTGACTCCTATGCCCTCACGGAAAGACTTTCTCAGCAACCCCTAATTATTCAAGTTAAAGGCATAACAGCTTAAAACTCTTGTGGGGTGGGCATACTTCGACATAGTTCGACTGCGCACTTCGACTTCGCCCTTCGACACCGCTCAGGACAGGCTCAGTACAAGCTCACTAACCGCTCATTACAAGTCTTGCCCGCCCGTGGTGTACCTCATAACACCAGAAAGTGCTGTAACTTTTGTGGGCTGGGCATCCTGCCCGCCCATCATTTAATTGAGTCTACTAAATCTCTTTTTCAAACAAACATAAAACCAAAGTTTTATCATCATTAGTACGAGCATTTAACCTATCAGACTCAAGAAAATCCATAATATAATTCTCTCCATCACATCCAGGATTTTCTGTTTCTCGCAAATATGCCTCTAAAGGTTTAAAAAACGGCAGGAAAGGTTGCCAGTCACTAAATCTAATTGCTACTTTTTCTAGTCCATCAGTAGCAGCACAAATAAATTCTTGCTTTCCTGAAAATACCTTTACCTGCATTTCCTCCAGTCCACTCACTGAAGTGACAAAAGTTGTCTCGTTGAAAAATTCCCCCTTATCTGGTTTAAACAACATTTGATATTCTGTATCTTGAGAACTCATGACAATAAACCCGTCTCCAATTTGCATAGCTGCAACCCATTCAGGAGTTGCTATAAAAACCAATAATGTACAAGCTAAATCATTAACAGAATAATCTTTATTTGCTGCTTGTTTTGTTAAATCTGAAATTACATGATTAACGGTTTTAGTAAAAAGCTTTTTTGCTTCTTGCTCTGAAAGTGGTTGATAAACCTTCTGCCAACATCGTTTTCGCTGCTGAAGATACTCACTAATTGTAGAAAGATATTTGAGCGTAGTTTCTACCGCTAGTTTAGAACCAATATGAGAATATTTAGCACTTCCAGCACCATCAGCAACCGCACCCACAATCACATCATTAAAAATGCGATAATGTCCGTAATCTTGACAAGGTATTTTTTGCTCTTGATGACTCGTTCCCACCGCAAAACGCGCTATAGCTTTCCAACTCACAATTAATAAATCCTGTATATTGTATTAGATTTTATAGGATATTTGTAACTCAAAACCCCTCTCCAAACCTTTTCCCTACAAGGGGAGAGGCCTTAAAATACGCCGTTTCACCACTTATCTTTTCGTATTCCCTCTCTTCTTAGGAGAGGGTTAGGGGGAGGTTCTTATAGCTTACTTATACATCCTCTAAGTTGTAATTTGCCCCCATCCCACCGGCGGTAATGCTACAGCTTCCCCTACTTTGTCACTAGAAACCCGTTTCATAGAAGTGGAAAGCCAAACAAATAAAGCACGAAAATCTAAGCCATTTAACATCACTGGAGACCGCCCAGGTGGTGCAATTTCTCTGAGTTTATTCATATCCGCATTTTGAACAGCAACAGTAAAAAACAACTTTCGGCGCTGTTCTTCTCCTTCCCTCACCCTTTGCGCTGCATTTTGCCAATAATCTGTAGGCGCACCGTCAGTAATTAAAAATACCCAAGGACGATAATAAAGAATACCGTTATCCTTATACGTTTGTTTACGTTTTTCCACTAAATCTAAAGCGTATTCTATCGCTTCACCCATTGGCGTTACACCATCTGCTTCTAGCTTTGGCAGTGTAAAATGGTCTATAGTGACAAAATCTTGTATAAGTCGCACAGGTCCAAAAGTAACTATAGCCACTTCCACACTTAAAGAAGCATGAGCATCCTTTAATACATCTTCCTTAAAAGCTGCCAAACCTGTATTTAACTCCTCTATAGGTTGCCCTGACATTGAACCAGAAGTATCTAATAACAGAACTACCGGACAACGATTTTCAGGGTTTTCAACAAACTCAGGTAAACCAAGCGCCATTATCTATATTCCTGGTTAATCAAATGGTAAATAACAACTAGATGCTAAACATTATATTTTAGATCATACTCGTTAACACCTAATCTAACATGAGTATTTTTACGGAATCAATACCTTGCCTAAACTGAAATCAAGTAGCAACCAAAACCAAGTACATTCATATAATGTTTTTCATAAAAGAGTCAGTGATGAAACTCAAAATTGCCAGTAATCGTTAAACTAAATATAAATAACCATCCGGATCAACAAATGAAAGCAATAGAAGTCACAGGGAACATTGATGAAAAAGGGGCATTATTTTTAGACGAACCACTGAATGTAGAAATACCCGGAAAAGTCAGAGTAATCATTCTTTTTAATGAACCTACAGATGAATTAGAAAATGATAATGATGATACTCCCATTGAAGAAATCAAAGCTAGTTTAAAAAGAGCAGTACAAGAAGCAAAAATAGGAAAACGTATTCCCCTATCTCAAATGTGGGAGGGAATATATATTGAAGGAATTGCCGATAGTAGAAATAGACTTAACACCTGAATACAAAAGCAACGTCTTTAAAGTCAGAGTTAAAAATAGCAACATTCAAAAAGGCAAAAGTGCTGGTTATCGCATCATTTATCAAGTTGAATCACCAACCAGTGTACTTTTATTAACCATTTACTCTAAATCAGATCAAGAAGATATCACCCCACAGGAAATTAAAAACATTTTAGCTGAGTCAAATCAAAATGAATAATTCACCTGTTCAATTAACCTTCCCCAAAATCCCCCCATCCGCTAAACTCAGAAATGCTGCGTTAATTCCGATCATGTCCGACTCCCAAGTAAGTGCTGCTGTTGCGAAACTCTACGATACCTACCCCTTCCCCCCTGAACCTATCCTGGATGAACCACCACCAGGATATAATTGGCGGTGGAACTGGTTAGCCGCTTACAACTTCTGCACAGGTAGAAAACCACAAAACCAAAATATCCGCATCTTAGACGC
>NZ_BJCE01000389.1:0-3032 GCF_005402885.1 Sphaerospermopsis reniformis | reverse complement strand
AGTTGGTTATCTACTGTCTGTAAATGCTCATGGTTGATTTTTAGTTGGTTATCTACTGTCTGTAAATGCTCATGGTTGATTTTTAGTTGGTTATCTACTGTCTGTAAATGCTCATGGTTGATTTTTACTTGAGTATCTACTGTTTGTAAATACTCATGGTTGATTTTTACTTGAGTATCTACTGTTTGTAAATTTTCATTAATTTGTGTTTTTAAGCTAGACATTTCTGCTATTAGTTGTCCGTTAATAAATACAGATTCTCTGAGAGCTTGGAGCAAACTAAAATTTATTTCTCTTTGGTCTTTGAAGAGAAAATTTAATAACTTTAAAGTCGCTTTTTGTAACTTTTTGCTCAGATTAAAAGGAAAGCGGTTGAGTTTATCAGGCCACTTGGTGCGAGTATATGCCCTATTCTCAGCATTTTTGAGGAAAGATTCAATATAACTCAGGTGTAATATCAGATTACTTGTATCTGCATCAGATGATTTGATGACTCGCTGAGGTTGACCCTTGCGTTTAGCCACCTCATCGCGGATCTTGGCCATTAATTCATCAACGTTAATTTCAGGATTGTTTTCTCCGATCATCGCTCAACAGATATAACTAAATTAAGATGTATCCTATCATCAGATGAACAGTGACTAACATGGTTTAAAAAAAACTAGTTCTAGCTCTCCCTTAAAGATAGGTGTGGTTTAAATATATCATTTCTAGAGAAAATCTCAGTAATTTTAGCTAAATTTTGGCAGTAGTTAACTCTTCTTACCGATCGCGTCGCACTGGCGTTTTCTCAGTAATATACCCAATTTTTTATAGAAATCGAGTATGTTGAGCATTATAATCAAAAAACGCTATTAGTAAAATGTTATTACCAGACTAGTATCTGATGTTGATGGATTAAGAATTAACGTTAATCCAACTCCAACAGGGAATGATGCTCTGGGAACTCAAGAGAGAGCTTTAACCATCGGGGGAATTGAGCTTCCAGAAGATGCTGCAACCGGTGTTACTATTAATGCTGGTAACTTCACTGCGGACTTCAATGCCACTGGTACTGCCTTAGATGACACATTCATATTCAATGCAGTGCGATTCTTTGGGCGCAACGGAACTTTCCAAGGTGGCAACGGAAATGATACCTTAGAACTTTTAGGCGCTACCATTGCGGCTGATTTGACAGCTACAGGTAATGCTCAACTACCCACTAATGTTGCTGTCATCAATAACCGTGCTCAAGGTATTGAAATCCTGCGCTTGAATGGAAATACATTGACCGCAGATGCTGGGCAAATCACTGGTATTAACCGCTTTGAATTTGTAACAGCATTAATACCAGGTAATGTTACCCTCAGAGGTGCTGATCAAAATGATCGAATTAGCTTAGATAATACAGGGAGATTAACCCTTGAAGGAGCACAGCAACGGGTTAACTTAACCTTAGATCAAAACATTCCAACTCTGACTTTAGTCTCTGACCGGAATAATAATACCAGTGTAAGCACCACTCCCAATCGAATTGATACCCTAGAATATGGTAACGAGGCGTTAATTATTAATGTTATCGGATCAGGAAGGCCGGCAGATACAGTTGGAGATGGAAATCAGGATAGAAACCTGATTATAGCAGCCCCCACACTGCCAGAAGATGCTCGCCAAGGTATCACAATTAATGGGTCTGGTGTTGGTGGACCCGCCTATACTGGACAGTTAACAGTTACTGGTACTGCTCTTAATGACACCTTAACAGGTGGCACTGGTAATGACACCTTAACAGGTGGCGCTGGTGATGACATCTTAACAGGTGGCGATGGTAATGACAACTTAACAGGTGGCGCTGGTAATGACACCTTAACAGGTGGTGCTGGTAATGACACACTAACGGGTGGGCTTGGTGCCGATATTTTAACAGGTGGCGCTGGTAATGACACCTTCATTTATACATCTGCTGCTGATTCTAACAGACAAACTTTTGATACTATTACCGACTTTGGCGTTGGAGTAGGAGAACGGATTAACCTGAGTGCATTAAACTTTACTGCAACTGACTTTGCAGGACAAGTTGCCCCTGCGGGTGCGAATTTGGCGGATGCTGCAAATAATGCAGCCACTCTCATAGGTGCTGATAGGTTTGGTTACTTTAGCTTCGGAGCTAACACTTTCATCCTTGCTACTAATGCAACACCTGATCTCACAGATGATTTATTCATTCAACTCACTGGTAACGTTGCTCTAACTACAGCAGATTTCACTCTTGCTGTGTAGATGAATAGGAACATACCTTTTTCATAAGTTTTTCTAGGGCATAATCAACTTATGCCCTTTTTTTTATCAGAAAATGGAGTGAGCCAAAACCATTGAAGCAAAGTATCTAGGGCTTGCTGAATAAATGTAAAACCCAGATAAATCAAGGGGTTGGGGCTGCTAAAAAAGAAAGTAGGTGCAATATTTTTGAGGGGGATACTCCCAAAAGCGTGCATTTTGAGTTGAATAAGTCATAAAATCTAGGGATAACAGATAGCCCAAACTCTTGCCTCTTGCCTTTTGCCTCTTGCCTGCCCCTTGTGAGTCACCACCTAAGCCGTTACTAACTTCTCACCTTTGAGCATCCGAGTAGCGGCTTCTAATAGTGCTTCTTCTAAATAGGGTTTAGTAAAGTAACCACTAGCACCGAGTTGAACAGCCATTTGTTTGTGTTTGTCTGCACCGCGTGAGGTCAGCATAGCTATGGGTAGGTGATTAAGACTACCGTCTTTTTGAATAAGTGAGAGCAGTTCCAGACCGTCACAGCGGGGCATTTCAATGTCACAGAAGACAATATCGCAAGGTAAACCAGAACGCAGCTTATCCCAAGCTTGTTGACCATCACGGGCTTGTTCAACACGATAACCAGCTTTGGTAAAAGTGAGAGCTTGTCCTAAGTTGACAATTTAATAGACAAACCTGTACACTCATAGACAAACCTATGAGTGACTTTATGTTTAAACCTCATGAATTTGCTAAAAAAATCGGAGTTTCAGTCAAGACCTTGCAAA
>NZ_BJCE01000388.1:0-3060 GCF_005402885.1 Sphaerospermopsis reniformis | reverse complement strand
GCAGTGTTACCTGAATCAGATAAAAAAGAAGTTCTTGATGCTTTTTTACAACAGCAGTTACTTGTATATGATCCAGAAACCCAACGGGAAACCAGAGAAATTATTGCGGAATTAATTGCTAGAAAACACCAGCATTTTTCACATATTAAACGACTGATTATGGATTTTGATGTGACACAATCTGGACAAAGATATGATATTTCTGTGGCTTCAACTTTGTTGGAAACCGAGTGACAGAAGGCGTTAACCTCCTGCCATGTTTGTTATTTATTGTTATTTAATCAGGATTTGTCTGCTTAAAATACTCATAACCTCCCCAGGATTCCCGGTGGGTATGGGGTCACTCCAGTCCCCGACATCCGCATAGCCAATCACCTGTAAATGATGAATTGTGCTGGTGACGGTTCTCCTAGACCCAATCAACTTTTTACTAGGAGAATTTGTCTCATTTTGAAATGGATTTTTGCCTAACTCTCGCATCTTCTTTTCTAAATTGCGTTTTTCTAACTGTGCTTTTTTAATATTTTCTTTGAAAGTACGAATTTCCTGATTTATATGTTTAATTCTACCTTGAATAATTTTACGACGAGCATCTTCAGATGCTGCTGTTTTTAAAAAACCCTTATTATCTGTCGCTTCAGGATTATTTTTGTATGCTTTTAACTTTTCTTGATGTTCACTTATTCTTTGTCCATAAGTTTTAATAGCTTTATCTAAGCTACGTATTCTAGATTCTAAATAGGGGTTGCTGAGAAAGTCTTTCCGTGAGGGCATAGGAGTCAGGAGTCAGGAGTCAGGAGTCAGGAGTCAGGAGGAGATTTGAAAATTTCTTTGCCATCTCTTGAAATCCCAAAAAATGCACACTTTTTCCGGTATACCCTTCAAAACCCTTGCACTAATTTCTGTGTTTATCAGCCTCTAACCTTTGATATATCAAGGTTTTAGGTTTATTCAGCCAACCCTAAATATTTTCTTTCATTGTCGTTCATTGGAATAATTAATCTCAATAAATTTTAGGTAATGACTTCTTCGCCAATAGTTCTCAGAATTGAAGCGAGCCAAACTAACGCATAACCAACAGGTTCTTTTTTGTCGGCTAAAATACTTTGAAGTTCAGCTATATCATCAGTAACTTGACCTAGATTCAAATTTTTCGGCTCCTTGTAGGGGTTATATCGTTCTTCTTTTGATATATCCCAATAGTAATCGGGAGATATTTCTACAGTGTCGTAACCAGATTCCTGTAGATATGAAAATAATTTTTCGGTAACTGCTTTCAGTTCAGATAGTTTTATAGTAGTTTTTTCCATCAGTAAGGGTATTTTTATGTTTGCCTAACCAAATAGTTTTTAGCATCACTTTCATTTTAACAACGGTGGGATGAATTACCTCCTGTTGGTTTACCATCTCCTCTTGGTGTTGTAGAACTTAGAGGTTGTTTATTTCTGAAGTTCCCCTAACTTTCGACTCCTGATTTGCAGATCCCTTAGCAGGACTTGACTCTGAAGAACTCCCGTAGCGGGATTTTATAGCTTCTGGCTTAGTCTTAGTTTGAGAAACTCGTTTTTCTCCAGAAAGTTTCAGGGTATTAGCTAAGGTAGGGTCTTTTGGTTGTTCAAAGGTTGGCTTGTGTGTTCTTGTTCCTTTTAACACTTTGCCTTCAGGTTTTAGTATGGCATGGGTATTTACTGATCTGGAATCATTTTTGTTAATCTCATGCTCATGCTTAAGGCTTGAACGACGTTGATTGTCGTATTCAATGTTGATGCGTTTACCTGTCTTTGGATGAATGGCAGATATATCTGGTCTGTTGTTTCCTATTCTATTGCCAGCTGCATCAACCTGTACCTGGTTAACGCGAATTCCTGTATAACCTTTTGCCTTCATGCTACGTACAACTATTTTAATCCGTTCTGCATGATGACCTTTACCGTGTACTATCTCATTACCTTTTCTATCTAAACCATTATTGTCTTCAGTCATTGCTTTTAATTTCTCCTGTTAAGTTTTGTAAAAGCTAACGGCGACGGCTCTCCTTACCACGGGAACCACCACCTCCTCCATTTGGTTTACTGTCGCCACGAGATTTTGATTTACTGTCCTGGCGTGATGTCATGGAATTACCAGATTTTTTAAGTTCTCGATTAGATGCAGAAAGTTCTTTGGTGCGGTTGGCTTCTGAAGATTTCCCATAACGGGATTTGAAATTATCTCTTCTATTCTTATTATTGCGATCCTTCAAGCGATCTCGAAGAGCTTCAGTAATACTCCTCGGATTGTTCCACTTTTCATTTGTTCTTTTACCACTGTTGATTATTGATTTGGGAACATCACCTTTACCTTTGCTTCTAGCTTTCTCAACTTCATAACTAAAAGTCGGGCCATTAGGATGTCCATATTTCTTCATATCCCTAGCCCGAAGTTTCATAGCTTCGCTTGCTTTCATCTTGGCTCTTGCATCAATGCGGGCTTGATGACGAATTTCCCATGCTTTTTTGGCATCTGTCATATTAGGAATGCGTTTTTGCCGTTTGATATCTGCTTCTAATTTAGAGATGCCTTCAGATACTTGTTTATTATATTGATTACGAATTTCTTCGTTTGTCATAGAAACCTTTATTAATCAAACTTTGTAATGAATTCAATATATTACTTATTTCTTAAAAATTTAAGGAATATGCCAACAATTTGGCAAGTCATCTAAATTGCAAATAGCTATCGAGTCAATAGATAATGTATATAGATTCTCTTCAGGAAAATCATTTATGTGAAGTTCTAGGTTGTTACTATTGAACTTGGCACTATATGTAAAATCTGATTCGTTTGCAGGTTCCCAAAATATTTCCTGTGTTAAGAGATTCTGTACTAGATGATATTGAGTATCTTTTAGACTCATTTCCAGTACCTATGTGTGATAATATCCGCATTTTTAATGTCAAGTTAATTGAGTCAGAAAAGTACCGGGGTTACATAGCATCGAAAAAAAGATA
Organism: Sphaerospermopsis reniformis; assembly: GCF_005402885.1. Classification (NCBI taxonomy): domain Bacteria; kingdom Bacillati; phylum Cyanobacteriota; class Cyanophyceae; order Nostocales; family Aphanizomenonaceae; genus Sphaerospermopsis; species Sphaerospermopsis reniformis. Next base: position 70 of record NZ_BJCE01000388.1, on the reverse strand, counting down.
CTTCTATGGTGTGCGAGTCCAATTATTAACAACTAAAACGGGAATTCCTGTGGAATTTGTATTTTTACCT
>NZ_BJCE01000387.1:0-3066 GCF_005402885.1 Sphaerospermopsis reniformis | reverse complement strand
TGACTTTTGACTTCCCGAAGGGTGTCCTGATTCTGACAAAAATCCAATTTTTGACTTTTGACTTTTGACTTCCCGAAGGGTGTCCTGATTCAGACAATATTAACTTCTCTCATTCCCCAAAATATCAAATTATTATCTAAAATTATCTTTTCTCCTATTTCTGAAAACTGTTGTTTTAAATAAATTATCAATAACTCACCATCTCCCCCAGTAATAGCAATTTTACTATCAGGAAACAACGATAACCACTCATCAATAAACTCTTTTATTCCCGCCAATAAAGTGTAAATGATACCACTTTGAATTGCTTGTGGTGTATCCATAGCAAAACGGGGCGGTAAATCTATGATTTGCCTAATTTTTAACAATGGTAATTGTGCGGTTTTTTGTCCTAAACTGGTAAATTGTAAACCCAAACCCGGTAAAATAGCGCCACCAATAAGACGCTGATTTGAGTCTGCCCCTGTAAAAGTTAATGCTGTTCCTGCATCAATTACTAACATGGGAAAACCATAGGATTTACCTGCGCCAAATAAAGCTAAAGCGCGATCAATGCCCAATGTGGGATACATTCCCCGGATAGGGACTTGATTTAAGGTGATTAAACGATGATTAGGGTAAGTTTGCCATAGTTGTGTTTGACTGGGAACTACGGAGGCTAAAACGAGAGTGATAGGCAGGTTAGGAGAAAGGAAGATAGAACGAGCATAAGATGGAGGAAGGGGAAAAGTATTCGTTTTTGCTAATTGTTCTATATCAGACTCTGATAAATGTTGTGTATCCCAGGTAGAGTTGAGAGTGTGATCTATAAATAAAGCCCAATGTAGCCGGGAGTTACCAACCATTAAGGCTAACCAAGGGTTGTTTGTCTGTTGCGGTTGGATATTCTGTTTCACAGTTTGTTTCACAGTTTTAATTTTCTTAATTGAATGATAGGTTTTTTAAGAAAACGTTATATTCAACCCGTGTCACAATATAAGGCAGAGGAATAAATACTCAATAAAAGTTAAGGAGGGGAGTTATGGTATTGCTCACCGATAAAAATCAAGGTCAGGAAGGTACAACCCCAGTAAAACGGCTGACTATACAAACGGTAGAAATTGATCAGGATACCACGGCTATTCGTTCTTTAGACTGGAACCGCGATCGCTTTGATATTGAGTTTGGTTTGCAAAATGGTACAACTTACAACTCCTTTCTGATCCGCGGTGAACAAACTGCCCTGGTTGATACTTCCCATGAAAAGTTCCGTCAGCTATATTTTGATACACTGACTGGTTTAATTAATCCGCAAGATATAGATTACTTAATTATTAGCCACACAGAACCAGACCACAGTGGTTTAGTTAAAGATTTACTACAAAAAGCTCCTGATATTACCGTTGTTGGTTCTAAGGTAGCAATTCAATTTTTAGAAGATTTGGTACATCAGCCTTTTAAACGTCGTATTGTGAAAAATGGCGATCGCCTGGATCTCGGTAATGGCCATGAGTTTGAATTTGTGATTGCTCCTAATTTACACTGGCCTGATACTATTTTCAGTTTTGACCACAAAACCCAAATTCTTTACACCTGTGATGCTTTTGGAATGCATTACTGTACAGATAGCACTTTTGATGATGATTTATCTGCCATTGAAAAAGATTTTCAATATTACTATGAATGCTTGATGGGTCCTAATGCCCGTTCTGTGCTTTCTGCAATGAAGCGCATGGCAGAATTAAAAACCATCAAAATGATCGCCACAGGTCACGGACCCTTACTATACCACAATCTCCAAGAATTAACAGGACGTTACCTCAATTGGAGTCAAAACCAAACCAAAGCAGAAACCACTGTGGGTATATTTTACGTTTCTGAATATGGTTATAGCGATCGCCTAGCTCAATCTATTACCAACGGTATCGTAAAAACCGGGGTAGCTGTGGAAGTAGTTGATTTATCTGGATCAGTTGATTTACAAGAGTTACGGGAGCTTGTAGGACGCTGTAAAGGCTTGGTAGTGGGGATGAATCCCATATCTAGTAATACAAGCATTCAAACAGCATTGAGTACAGTTCTAGGATCTGCTACGGAAAAACAAGCCATTGGTATTTTTGAAACCGGTGGTGGAGATGATGAACCTACCTATCCACTGTTAAATAAATTCCGCTCTGCGGGTTTAACTGTAGCTTTTCCTGTCATTGAGATTCGGGAAACACCCACAGAAAACACCTATAAAAAATGTGAAGAAGCGGGAACAGATTTGGGACAGTTGGTGACAAAAGAAAAAAGTATCAAAGCTATGAAATCTTTAGGTGCTGATTTAGATAAAGCACTAGGAAGAATTAGCGGCGGTTTGTATATTATCACAGCCAAAAAAGGCGATGTTTCCAGCGCCATGTTAGCGTCTTGGGTAAGTCAAGCGAGTTTTAAACCTTTGGGTTTTTCTATTGCAGTAGCTAAGGATCGGGCGATAGAATCATTGATGCAAGTAGGCGATCGCTTTGTTCTCAATGTTTTAGAAGAGGGCAACTATCAAGCATTGATGAAACACTTCTTAAAACGTTTTAGTCCCGGTGCGGATCGTTTTGAAGGTGTCAAAACCCAACCAGCGGAAAATGGAGCGCCTATTTTGGGTGATGCTTTAGCTTACATGGAATGTGAAGTAGTTAGCCGGATGGACTGCGGCGATCATTGGGCGGTGTATAGTACGGTTTATGCAGGTAGAGTATCTAAACCTGAATCATTAACAGCAGTACACCATCGCAAAGTAGGAAACCATTATTAAAATCTCTTTTCCCCCTCCCCGCAAGCGAGGAGGGGAACAAGACAGGGGAAACGCATCTTATCAATAAGGACAATTTAATCTCAATAATGACCTGAAAATTCGCATTAACGTCTACTTATTGACAATAATTTAAACCATCACGATGACTCTGAAAAAATCAATCAAACGATAAATAGGGGTTGCTGAGAAAGTCTTTCCGTGAGGGCATAGGAGTCAGGAGTCAGGAGTCAGGAGTCAGGAGGAGATTGGAAAATTTCTTTGCCATCTCTTGAAATCCCAAAAAATGCACACTTTTT
>NZ_BJCE01000386.1:0-3074 GCF_005402885.1 Sphaerospermopsis reniformis | reverse complement strand
CTAACCGTAGTTCGACTCCGCTCACTAACCGTAGTTCGACTCCGCTCACTAACCGTAGTTCGACTCCGCTCACTAACCGTAGTTCGACTCCGCTCACTAACCGTAGTTCGACTCCGCTCACTAACCGTAGTTCGACTCCGCTCACTAACCGCTCAGTACAAGTCTTGCCTGTTCATAGTGTACCTCATGACACTGGTAAGTGCGGTATGTATAAGAATAATATTTGATTTTTGAACAGAACTCCGTACATACCGAAAGCGTTATTTCTTGTTCCCTATCTCCACGAAAAATTCATGAATCAAATCAGATTACTATAAAGTAACATGAGGCTGGAAACGAAAAGATTTAATCATTGTTTGTTCTATATCTTTGAGAAAGGAATCATAATGTTTTTCTTCTGCTCGATAGGTGAGAATATAAACTTTTGAATTGCTGATAGTCCAAACTTCCATAACTTTAAATCTGAGGTTAGTATTAATTGGATCTTGTCCTGTATAAACTATGTGATATCCCTCCCGATTATCTAGGTTTTTTGATTGTTCTTGGAGAATTTGTACAGCTATAACCGATTTTTTAATTTCCTGAATAGCAGCCTGATTATAATCAGATAGATTTTGAGGTTGTTGTAAATCTAGTACACGGATAAATAACCCTACATCTGGATTTGAACTGGAACTATTAGGAGATATTTTGGCAATAATTCCTCCGGTTAATGGAGTATATTGTTGTTTTTCAGCTTGCCAATTTTGAGGATATTTGATTTCAATTCCAAATTCTTCATCTTTAAATGATTGAACAGTAGTTATTTGACTATCTTCTCCTAAACTTTTGATAACTCGATCAGCTAAAAACCCAGTGGGAAACAAAATAATTCCTGCTATCAATAAAACTTTAATAACTTTAATAAATTGACGTTGGGGAGAATCGATAACTTCCGTCTGTTCACCACCACCAGGATTGATTTTTGGACTTGTAGAAAGTTCATCAAGTTTATTCAGAGCTTCTATGACTTCCCTTGCTGACTGGTATCTATAATAAGGTTCTTCTTGGAGCATACGCTCTAATATCTTACCCAGATGTTCACTAATATGGGGATATTTTCGCCAATTCCAAAGCTGATTAACACGGGAATCTCTGTGAGATTCACCTGTTAATAATTGCACACAAGCAGCAGCTAAAGCATATAAATCACTGGAAGCATTAACTGGTTTACTGTCTATTTGTTCTGGAGGAGCATAAGATTTACTGAGAAAGACAATAGATTTTTCTGTAGTGTCAATATCACCTTTAATTACTTGTTTTACTGCTCCAAAATCTATTAAATAAAACTTGTTCTCTTCTTCTGTAGAACGCATAATATTCTTGGGTTTAATATCCCGATGAATAACATTATGTTTATGAATAAATTCTAAAACTGGTAAAATATTTTTTAATAAATCCAAAACTTTTGTTTCTGAAAAAAGTCCTTGTTTTTTTAGTTCTTTACTGAGATCCTCGCCTTCAATATATTGTTGAACTAGAAAATTAAACTCTTGTGAAGTATGGAGTTGGGGGTCAGTTACAGTTAGGGAAAAATAATCATATAAGCAAGGAATGTTACCACTTTGGTCTCCTAATCTTTGCAAAGTCCTAGCCTCTTTTTCAAAGGCTTTTTTGATCCCTGCAATGATTTCAGGAGGATGATCAATATCCATTCGTAATTGCTTAACAACACAATAGCGTTTCTCTACTGCCGGATTCAAATCCTCAGCGAGAAAAGTATCTCCAAAACCCCCTTGTCCTATAGGTTTGATAATTTGGTATGTTCCTTTTTTTCCCTGTAAAATGTTTCCCTTTAAAATCGGTAGTGGTTCTTGATTCTCTGTCATTTTCTTACCCCTGGTTTACCGCATTCTTGATCTAACACCTCAAGGATTATAATACCAGTAATTGTGAACTCTTGTTTAAGTCACAAAAGTCAGTACAAGTAGGTCGGGTTCAGCGACAGCGTAACCTGACGTTCATGTCATGTTGGGTTTCGTACCTCAACCCAACCTACAAACTTTAGATCCCCAAAGTCTAATAAATCGGTTATTTACTTCTTGATAAGAAATACTTATAATCTTGTATAACGCTTATGGGTTATAGTCTAGAGAAGAGAAAAGAGTAATCCCACCACCATATTCACCCCCCCACTCCCACAAACGTCTAAACGTGGGCAGGTGTCCCTGTGGTGCATTGTACTTGCTAAAGGTGTAACTATCGTAACTGAGCCATTTATTATTATTTCTCCAACCGACGCGATCGCCTAACTTTTGATAAGTATCCCAGTCAGGTTCTCCATCTAACTTACCACCCGACTCCAGCCAAATTTGCTTTTGTACAGAAAAGCCAAATTTACCATTGCTATATTTTACCCATAATTGATCCATTTTCCGCAATTCCTGTCTGGGAAAATTTTTCACATCTTCTACTCTTAACCATCCTTCCCTTTCTCTTTTAGTTAACTTTAGCATCAAGTTTGAAGTTTCTAAATCTGCATCTTTCCATTTTCCTGCTTTTAATAATGCTTCTAATTTTTGAAATATGACAGGTGTAGATTCCGTGCTAGGACTGGGATTATTACGAGGGGTATTAGCTTGGGTGTTATCTGGAATATTATTTTGAATATTGCTAATTAAATTGGGGAATTTTTCCGTGGGTATTCCCTGAACCCCATCTCTTGCTAACCCGCCTTCACTTCTGCCAAATTCAGCTTTACCATAAATACCAATTACTTCTCCCTGGTCGTTTAATATTGGACCTCCACTCATCCCCGGTCTTGGACTTGCACTTAAAAATAAATCATATCCCAGATTTTCTCCCGTTCCTCTAGCTGTAATTTGGGATGTTAAAAAGAAGTATTTTCGCTGTTGACTATTTGTGTTAGAAGGAATAGGAAATCCAGAGTTATATACCGTTGCACCTTCTTTAACTGTGCGAGAATCAGCAATATTAGCAAGGGGATAATTTTGGGAACTGGTAAATCTAACTAAAGCTAAATCTAATTTTCCCACAATTTGAGCTTTATTTTCCATCTGGTATTTTTGCCCGTC
>NZ_BJCE01000385.1:0-3085 GCF_005402885.1 Sphaerospermopsis reniformis | reverse complement strand
CCAATGTTAAGTGGTCAAGCTAATAAGGGCTAATGGTGGATACCTTGGCACACAGAGGCGAAGAAGGACGTGGTTACCGACGAAATGTTCCGGGGAGTTGGAAGCAAACGGTGAGCCGGAAATATCCGAATGGGGCAACCCTATGAACTACCTGTTGAATATATAGACAGGAAAGAGCCAACCTGGCGAATTGAAACATCTTAGTAGCCAGAGGAAAAGAAATCAACTAGAGATTCCCCTAGTAGTGGTGAGCGAAAGGGGAAAAGCCTAAACCAAGAGGTTTACCTTTTGGGGTCGTGGGACAGCAACAACGAATCTAGAGGCTAGACGAAGCAGCTAAATACTGCACCAGAGGAGGTGAAAGTCCTGTAGTCGAAAGTTAAAGGATAGTAGCTGAATCCCGAGTAGCACGGAGCACGTGAAATTCCGTGTGAATCAGCGAGGACCATCTCGTAAGGCTAAATACTACTGTGTGACCGATAGCGAACAAGTACCGCGAGGGAAAGGTGAAAAGAACCCCGGAAGGGGAGTGAAACAGAACATGAAACCATTAGCTTACAAGCAGTGGGAGTCCGATTAAACGGATGACCGCGTGCCTGTTGAAGAATGAGCCGGCGACTTATAGGTACTGGTAGGTTAAAGCGAGAATGCTGGAGCCAAAGGGAAACCGAGTCTGAAGAGGGCGATAATCAGTATTTATAGACCCGAACCCTGGTGATCTAACCATGTCCAGGATGAAGCTTGGGTAACACCAAGTGGAGGTCCGAACCGACCGATGTTGAAAAATCGGCGGATGAGGTGTGGTTAGGGGTGAAATGCCAATCGAACCAGGAGCTAGCTGGTTCTCCCCGAAATGTGTTGAGGCGCAGCGGTAATGATTAAAGCTGGGGGGTAAAGCACTGTTTCGGTGCGGGCTGGGAGACCGGTACCAAATCGAGACAAACTCAGAATACCCAGTGAACACATTGCCAGTGAGACGGTGGGGGATAAGCTTCATCGTCAAGAGGGAAACAGCCCAGACCACCAGCTAAGGTCCCCAAATCATCACTAAGTGATAAAGGAGGTGGGATTGCACAGACAACTAGGAGGTTTGCCTAGAAGCAGCCACCCTTGAAAGAGTGCGTAATAGCTCACTAGTCAAGCGATCCTGCGCCGAAAATGAACGGGGCTAAGTGATGTACCGAAGCTGTGGGATTAATTAATTAATTAATCGGTAGGGGAGCGTTCCGTCGTAGGTAGAAGCAGTAGCGGCGAGCAGCTGTGGACGAAACGGAAGTGAGAATGTCGGCTTGAGTAGCGCAAACATTGGTGAGAATCCAATGCCCCGAAACCCTAAGGGTTCCAGAGCCAGGTTCGTCCACTCTGGGTTAGTCGGGACCTAAGGCGAGGTCGAAAGGCGTAGTCGATGGACACAGGGTCAACAATCCCTGACTAACGTATGGGAGCATTGCTAGGGACGCATGAAAGATAACCATACCCTGATTGGTTTGGGAGACGGTTACGACCGTTGCATGGTGAAGGATAGTGCCAAGAAAAGCTAGTAATGTGATGAACATATGTTACCCGTACCCGAAACCGACACAGGTAGGGAGGTTGAGAATACCAAGGGGCGCGAGATAACTCTCTCTAAGGAACTCGGCAAAATGGCCCCGTAACTTCGGAAGAAGGGGTGCCCACGAGAGTGGGTCGCAGTGAAGAGATCCAGGCGACTGTTTACCAAAAACACAGGTCTCCGCAAACTCGAAAGAGGACGTATGGGGGCTGACGCCTGCCCAGTGCCGGAAGGTTAAGGAAGTTGGTCAGTGGTAACATGAAGCTGACGACCGAAGCCCCGGTGAACGGCGGCCGTAACTATAACGGTCCTAAGGTAGCGAAATTCCTTGTCGGGTAAGTTCCGACCCGCACGAAAGGCGTAACGATCTGGATGGTGTCTCAGAGAGAGACTCGGCGAAATAGGAATGTCTGTGAAGATACGGACTGCCTGCACCTGGACAGAAAGACCCTATGAAGCTTTACTGTAGCCTGGAATTGTGTTCGGGCTTCGCTTGCGCAGGATAGGTGGGAAGCGATGAACTTCTCCTTGTGGGGAGAAGGGAGCTAACGGTGAGATACCACTCTGGCGAAGCTAGAATTCTAACTCATCTCCGTGAGCCGGAGAGAGGACAGTTTCAGGTGGGCAGTTTGACTGGGGCGGTCGCCTCCTAAAAGGTAACGGAGGCGCGCAAAGGTTCTCTCAGCACGCTTGGAAACCGTGCGACGAGTGTAAAGGCATTAAGAGAGCTTGACTGCAAGACCGACAAGTCGAGCAGGTACGAAAGTAGGCCTTAGTGATCCGACGGCGCAGCATGGAATGGCCGTCGCTCAACGGATAAAAGTTACTCTAGGGATAACAGGCTGATCTCCCCCAAGAGTCCACATCGACGGGGAGGTTTGGCACCTCGATGTCGGCTCATCGCAACCTGGGGCGGAAGTACGTCCCAAGGGTTGGGCTGTTCGCCCATTAAAGCGGTACGTGAGCTGGGTTCAGAACGTCGTGAGACAGTTCGGTCCATATCCGGTGCAGGCGTAAGAACATTGAGAGGAGTCCTCCTTAGTACGAGAGGACCGGGAGGAACGAACCGCTGGTGTACCAGTTATCGTACCAACGGTAGACGCTGGGTAGCCAAGTTCGGAGCGGATAACCGCTGAAAGCATCTAAGTGGGAAGCCCACCTCAAGATGAGTGTTCTCACCACTTTAAGTGGGTAAGGTCACGGGCAGAACACCCGTTTATAGGCTCTATGTGGAAGTACAGTAATGTATGTAGCAGAGGGGTACTAATAGACCGAGGGCTTGACCTCTCACATTGCTAATATTCGCGTTACTTGCAGTCTTCAGGGTTTTGTCATGTTAAAACTCAGATTTCAAATTTTCTTATTTTTGACTTTTGACTTTTGACTTTTGACTTCCCAAAGGATTTTCCTGGTGTCTATGGCGCGGTGGAACCACACTGATCCCTTCCCGAACTCAGAGGTGAAACGCTGCTGCGGCGACGATAGTTGAGGGGTTGCCCTCTGTCACAATAGCTCGATGCCAGGTTTAATATT
>NZ_BJCE01000384.1:0-3088 GCF_005402885.1 Sphaerospermopsis reniformis | reverse complement strand
CTCTTGAAATCCCCAAAAATGCACACTTTTTCCGGTATACCCTTCAAAACCCTTGCACTAATTTCTGTGTTTATCAGCCTCTAACCTTTGATATATCAAGGTTTTAGGTTTATTCAGCAAACCCTAACTAAGAGGATGTTTGTCAAGTCATGATTAGTGTATCAAATATTGTCTGACCCCGACCCGTTCCCCGTTATCTAGTACGGACTACTGACAAAAAGTCCTATATAAGACCTTCTTTCGGTGTTCCCTGTTCCCTGTTCCCTGTTCCCTGTTCCCTGCCTCTACGAAAGATTCATAAATCAAACCGGATTCCTATATATGAATATTGTCATAGATGCTCTGCCCATTAATCATATGTCAGGTAGACACGTCATTTCTGGGCATTTACGAATGTTGTCCAAGTATCATGGCGATCGCCATCAATTTTTTGTTCTACATCACCACAACAATCGGGATCTTTGTTGCGACCTAGGATCGAGTTTTCACTGGATAGAGTGTCCTAATTTTGGTGAAAACTGGACGGCTCGACTTTGGTGGCAATTTACTCAGTTAGAGTCCCTCCTAACCCAACTAGAAGCTCAACTAATTATTTCAACCTCCGGCGCTCTGGTTCCCGGAACTAAATTACCCCAAGTGGTGATTGCCCAAAATCCCTGGTGTTATGTTAGGGAATTTCACTACACAATTGGCGATCGCCTGAAGGCCTGGCTGCAAAGACAGGGCTACAAACAAGCCCAAAAAAAAGCACAGGCCATGTTTTATTTATCTGAATATGTCGCCAGACTCTACGAAAACGATGCGGGGGTAAAACCTCAAGCTGGTAAAATTCTTTATGTTGGTATTGATGAGGAAACCTACCAAGTGGCTCAAAGTCAATACCTAACCTTTGAACAACGTCCATTAGAAATCCTGACTGTTTCCGCAATGACACCCCACAAAGCCATTGAAGATGTTGTCAAAGTATTCTCAAGACTCCACGAATTAAACACCCGTGTTCATTTAACCCTAGTCGGTCCTTGGAGTACGGATGATTACCGCTCGAAAATTGAAACATTAATACAAGCCCTCAACCTCAGTAATTTTGTCACAATTACTGGTAAAGTATCTGTCAGTCAACTACGGGAACACTATCGCCGCGCTCGGGCATTTTGTCTTTTAAGCCGTTCAGAGTCCTTTGGTATACCCGCAGTAGAAGCCCAAGCCTTTGGGACTCCAACTATTGTGGCGGATGTGTGCGCTCCACCCGAAGTGGCTGGACTGGGTGGTATAGTCATTGATCCACAACAAATCCAGGAGCAGATTCCACTAATTCAATCTTTGCTGACTGATAGGGAAACTTGGAGCAGTTATTCTACCATGGCACTGGAAAATACAGAGCGATTCCGATGGCAGAAAGTTTCAAAGCCTTTAATTAGTTACTTTTAACTTTTATAGGACTTACGCAAGATGTGACTTAAAACCTTATTCTTGTGTAGGGGTAATTCATGAATTACCCCTACTTTCATTCCCTTTTACGTAAGTCCTGTTTTAATTAGGGCTTGCTGAATAAACCTAAAACCTTGATATATCAAAGGTTAGAGGCTGATAAACACAGAAATTAGTGCAAGGGTTTTGAAGGGTATACCGGAATGTGCATTTTTTGGGATTTCAAGAGATGGCAAAGAAATTTTCAAATCTCCTCCTGACTCATGACTCCTGACTCCTGACTCCTGACTCCTATGCCCTCACGGAAAGACTTTCTCAGCAACCCCTAATTATGGTCTTTTAATTATGGTCTTTTAATTATGGTCTTTAAAGTCGGTATTCTCACCACCCACCCAATTCAATATCAAGTACCCTGGTTTCGCCTATTAGCCCAGAACGCTGACATCGATCTGCACGTCTTTTTCTGTATGATTCCCAATGCTATGCAGCAGGGAGATGGATTTGGGGTGGCTTTTGAGTGGGATGTTCCTTTATTGAATGGCTATGAATATCAAGTTTTAACAAATATTGCCCAAACACCATCTGTAACCAACTCTGGGGGCTGTGATACCCCAGAAATTTTTGCGATCGTCAAAAACGGCAATTGGGATGTTTTTATCGTCAATGGTTGGGTTGTTAAAAGCTGCCTGCAACTCCTGGTAGCTTGCCGATTGTATAGCATTCCCTGTATTGTCCGGGGGGAATCTAATCATCTTGCCCATAGGGCATGGTGGAAAAAACAACTGCAACGGCTATTAATTAGTCAGTATAGTGCCTGTTTGTATATTGGAAAAGCTAACCAACAGTTTTATCTCAACAATGGTGTAGCACCAGAAAAACTATTTTCTACCCCCTATTGTATAGACAACGAAAGATTTACCGCCGATACCAGTCAGATCCTTAGTGAAAAATCCTCTCTTCTAGAAAAATTCCGCTTAGACCCCCACACCGTCACCTTCCTTTACTGTGCTAAGTTTATTCCTAAAAAACATCCCCTAGATTTACTCCAGGCGATCGCCCTATTACAACAAAACCATCAACCCACAGGGCAACTACTGATGGTGGGAGACGGGGAATTACGCCCTATCTGTGAACAATTTGTCCGAGATCACCAACTACCAGTTAGGTTTGCCGGGTTTCTCAACCAGAGTGAAATCATTGCTGCTTACCTGGTGTCCGACTGTCTCGTCCTCCCCTCTGATGCCGGTGAAACCTGGGGGCTAGTGGTCAATGAAGCCATGGCCTGTGGACTACCAGCGATTGTTTCCGATCAAGTAGGATGCCATTTTGACCTGATTGCACCGGAAACTGGTTGGACTTACCCCATGGGACAAATAGACAAGTTAGGCGATCGCCTAGCCACAGCGATCAAACTAGGTCAAGAAAAGCTGGCTGAGATGGGAAGTAACGCCCAGAGAAAAGTGATGATGGAATATAATTACCAAAAAGTAGTCTGTGGTATTACAGAAGCCATTCGTTATGTGCGGAGTTAACTGGGGTTTGCTGAATAAACCTAAAACCTTGATATATCAAAGGTTAGAGGCTGATAAACAGGAAAAAAGTGCAAGGGTTTTGAAGGGTATACCGGAAAAAGTGTGCATTTTTTGGGATTTCAAGAGAT
>NZ_BJCE01000383.1:0-3111 GCF_005402885.1 Sphaerospermopsis reniformis | reverse complement strand
CATTTTTTCCGGGCTATACTAACAGTAACTATCTCTAGCCCTGATGATTACGTCAAGTCTGGCTGAAATGAGAACATCCTCAAAGCCATACACAGACTGCCTTTTTAATTTTCGGACAGGTCTAATACCTTGATTAATTAAATAGCTGAGATATTCTTGCCAATCAGTGAGAATTTGAATTGCACCATCAAAATCCCAGCGTTCTAACAATAATCTAATAGTTTGGTACTTGTGAGTACGTATATAACGCCAATAAGATTCTAATTCACAACTAGATGGTTGACCTGTAAAAACACTAGGAATGCAAAGTTGAGGATTAACAAATAATAAGCGTTTAAATGCGGATAATACAGAAATTCCTTGAAGTTGAAGCGCAGTTTTCATTTGAATAGTACCACCTTTGACACTAATTAACATTAACTCCTCTTCTACTTCTAAGTCAGATGCAGATTGTAAATTGATTGTTTGTTGAACTCGATTAAAAACCGCTTGTGGATTATTGATGATTTCTCCTGGCGTTTGCTCAAATTCTTTTGTAGATAACTTATATTTACCATTATCAATTTTAATGACTTGCGTATAAACTAAACTGTCAATTGTGAAAATATTTCTGAGATCATTAAAATCAACCTGAGTCTGAGAAATATTGTCAATGTGAATAAAACCCTTAACGCCTGCTATTGTTTCTACAAATACGCCTTGTCCTTGATTTTCAAAAGCAATCACTTTAGCTAAAACTGTGTCACCAATTTTCAGTAATTTTTGCTGTCTTTGATTTTTTTCTTCTGCTGTTCTGAGTCTGTTAAAAAAATCAAAGTAAAATTTAAACAATAAATCCGAATCTACTAATGGTATATCTTCTGGTATGTATTCTGGTATCAGAGTAAAATATGGTAATTTAGTAGCAAACCATTTTTCAATTATTGGATATAGATGTACAGTATCTTTATTGCGGACTTTGGGGTCTTTCTGCTCAACTTTTTGGTTACTGACAATTATATATGCTTGGTTAATCCCCATTGTTATAGCTTTTTCAATAACACCCCAAATTCGAGGCGGAAAAATCCGCTCATTCCAATATTCAGGATTATCTTGATAATACGCTAATAATCTTTCCGTAAGTTCTCGACTGCTCGGTACTACATTTGAACGAAAACCTAATTCAGAGTATAATCCACTAGATTGGAAATATAAATAAGGTTTTTCCCACATATTTATTTCTTCAGGAGTTAATCCTGATTTATCTTGATTAGGTTCAGAAAGTGGGTCAATTGGTAAATAACGTTCTTGACCATTAACGTTAATTTTAATGGCTAAATCTGATGTACCAATGTTAGCAATGAGGATACCCATATTTTTCTCCAAGATGTGAAGTTGATACAGAAAGGGGAAGGAGTTACAGGAGTAACAGAAGTTCAGCTAGAGCTAAGTACAAGGTTGTATTTCTGTCTCCTGTGTTATATCTCCTACCTTACCTTGTGTGAAGTCGTTTGATGAGATGTATCTTAGGAGACGCACATGGATGCGTCTAGCTATTTAGCGCGAACAACAAAAAGTCTAGTCTCTGTCTTGGGTTTACCTTTGCGGTAGAGGCCAAATTTGTTTGCATTCTGTAACCGGAAGTTCTGGTTTTGTCAGTAACTCAAAATAGCGTTTTCGATGGTCGTTATTTGCACCAAAGATAGTAACCACATCAAAACGGTTGTTAATTCGAGCTATCCAAATAGGCGATCGCTCATTTATTGAACCACATAGTTCTTTATTATACTCATTACTTGTTTTGGTAGCTTCTCGATGCAACAGTGCTAAAGCCGGAGGTTTATCATTTTGTATATCTCCTCGAACGCAGAGAATACGACAGCTAGTATCAACAGCTTCAGACCAATTTCCGGTGACAGTTGCTTGTCTTGGTCTTCGGGGGTTACAAGTGTGTTTACTGAATGTTGATAAATTGGTGTAAAAAGCATTCAAATGTTTCTGAAAATCTGCTTGTAAACCTGCCAAAGAAGTTGAATATTCCCATTTCTGGTCATTACCTGTAAATTTCAAAGTTGAACCCCGCCAATACGGTCTTTGCGGCCTGTTTCTATTACTACGTGAATAACAAGGTCTTCTTGCACCTTGGCCAACACCACCAAGATGGAACATTAACCAAGTCAAACTTTGAATTAAATTAATTGTTGCATCTCGTTGTTCTTCTGATAATTGCCGAATCAGATAAGATAGCGGTAAATTTAATAAACCTTTTGCCAAACCAAAATCATCACCAGCATGAAGAGCATTATCTCTAATTACCCTACCCTCGGTAATTTCTATTTGCACAAGTCCCATTTTCGCTTCTGGTTCAATACCACCAAAAAGAATTAATTCCTGTTCTTTAACTACATTTGCTGGTAATACTCCTAATGCCAAAGTCCGAAACCAATAACGCAACATCGAACGAAAAGCAGGGGGACGAACTTCTGGTCTAGCTATTCCGGGTGTTTTCCATTCATCTAAATTCCTTTTTTTGCCATTGATATAAATTTCTTTTTCTTTCCATTGTTCAAATTTCTGTCTTCCGTGCATCAATTGTCCTTGCAATTCAAATCGGGATTTCAGGACAGTTTTACGTTTTTTGGGTTTTTCCTGTTGTTCATTGGGGTTAACTTCTTCTAGCACCCCATAACCACTATTAACCCTAGAACCAATACCTTGAGTTAGCCCTTGTAATAACCATTTGGGAGCAACGCGATTTTGTGAAGTCGGGTATTGTTCGAGCGATCGCCAAGCCCAAAACAGGCATCGCTAAAAATCTTTTACCGTACAGTAAAATAATTTTACACATAGATAATAAATAATATTACTGATATAACTCGATCAGATTTGAGGAGTTGAGGCAGACTGGTATTGTGGTCAAAAAAAAGGTAGGATTCCCAAAGATAAAAAAGGGAACGCCTACCATTAATGAAAAAAATATATTCAAGTCTTGATTTAACCAAAAGTTTGAAAGATTTTCAAGAGAAAGTTACGAAACTTTTAGAAATTTCTAATATCACCGAATGGAATGGACAAACATTCAAGGCGCGTGAAGAAAATATTAGAGAAGCTGCATTAATATTAGCAGGGGAG
>NZ_BJCE01000382.1:0-3125 GCF_005402885.1 Sphaerospermopsis reniformis | reverse complement strand
GGAGTCAGGAGTCAGGAGTCAGGAGTCAGGAGTCAGGAGGAGATTTGAAAATTTCTTTGCCATCTCTTGAAATCCCAAAAAATGCACACTTTTTCCGGTATACCCTTCAAAACCCTTGCACTTTTTTTCTGTTTATCAGCCTCTAACCTTTGATATATCAAGGTTTTAGGTTTATTCAGCAAACCCCAAATAATCATGAAACTCTGACTACAAAAGGGTTTTACTATCGACTCCCGACTCCTGTACGGGCGTAGGGGCGAAGCATTCGGAAAATAGGCTGTTCATAAAATTGATAATTGTTCCCCCGAATGCTTCGCCCTTACAGGAAAATAGGCTGTTCATAAAATTGATAATTACTCCCCCGAATGCTTCGCCCTTACAGGAAAATAGGCTGTTCATAAAATTGATAAGCTGTTACACAGCTAAATTGTGTAATCCTAATATTCTGAACTCTTATTTAACAGGCAAGATGCCTGTTCCACTTATACAAATTAAATACACAACAGCTTAATTGCTCCCCCGAATGCTTTGCCCCTAAGACTCCTGACTCCTGCTATAATATTGTAATTTCGATTTGGTGCAAGCGTGGTCCGCTAACTGAGACTATAGTAAATTCTAGATTCTCATAGTTGAATATTTCCCCTTTGGCGGGTATTCTTTGCAACTGATAAAGTACAAAACCTCCCAAAGTTTGATATTCTCTTGCTAAGGGTAAATTAATATGTAAAACTTCATTTAGTTCTTCTAGATTTATCTGTGCTTGCACTAAAAATGTTTGTTTTTCTGACATTTGCACCAGCAAATCATCAGTAACTGTTGGTTCACCTGCATTACCAATAATTTCAGCAATTACATCTTGAATTGTCACTATTCCCACGGTAGCGCCAAATTCATCAACCACGATCACCATCGCCGGTTTTTCTTGCTGCATCATGGGCAATAATTCGCTCAGAAGTGTCTGTTCTGGGACAAACCGGGGGGGACGCATCCAAGGGTAAATTTGTGTTTCTAAGGTCATTTTCCCCTGGGATAACGGTGTTGCTAAATCTTGAAAATAAACAATACCGCGAATGTCGTCTAAAGATTCACCAATGATGGGATAGAGAGAATGTCCAGTAGATGTCATTTCTTGTAATAATGTTTGAAAAGTAGCATCTTCTGGTAAAGTAATAATGCTTGTCCGGGGAATCATTACATCTTGGGCGGTAATTTCTCCAAACTCAAAAACATTATTTAACAGTTCTCTTTCTGCTAATTCTAAACCTGTTGATTCCCGTTCTGTTGATATAATTAATTGTAATTCTTCAGGTGTAACTGGAGGTCTCCAACTTTGACCTGTGTATTCAATGCCAAATAATTTTAACAGGTAACGGGTTGATTGGTTGAGAATCCAAATTACCGGACTGAAAAATCGGACTATAGCTTTCACAGAAGGACCTAAAAACCTGGCCAGTTGTTCGGAATACAACATAGCCACTGATTTAGGAAATAATTCCCCTAAAACTATTTGTAAATAGGCAAGTAAGAAAAAGGTAATGGGAATTGATAGAGAATGAGCCAGAAAATTACTCAAATTCCCCGGTAAAGGCCAGGACTGTAACCATGCGTTTACTATGACGACAATGCCACTTTCTCCAATCCAACCTAATGCCAAACTAGAAAGGGTAATACCTAATTGGGCAGTAGATAACAACCTGTCAATACTACGTTGTAACATTTCTACAGCGATCGCAGGTATATCACCAGCTTGAACCAGCTGATGGATACGAGTTCGCCGCACTGTCACCATTGAAAATTCTGCGGTAACGAAAAAGGCATTAATTGCTATCAGCAGTAGCACTGACAACAATTTAAACCCTATATCTGTCCAAATTAACTGAGAAAAAGCACTCACCTCTCAAGGTTATGTTAAAGAATTTTGGATTTTAGATTTTGGATTTTAGATTTTAGATTTTAGATTTTAGATTTTAGATTGACCCCATATTGGGCAAAGTTTAAACATACCTACAGTCAGGGGTTTGTTATTCAATTGGAAATTTTGAATATTGGGTTCAAAATCCAAAGGCGAAAATCTAAAAGTCCGTCAACATTATTGTCATACTAAAACGCTAATAATAGCATTTTTATTTTTCCACAGGAATATCGGATACCTGTAATTTCAGTTTTTGGGCAGGATAATCTGTTAACGCCAGTGATACACTGCTCACATCATCTAGTAAAGCTGTAGGAATGCTGATTGTACCTGTAAAGGTTGGACTTTTACCTGGTAATTCGGCGGGCAATCCCTCTGTAATGGCGCTCAAAGTTCTGCCTTTATCATCAGTAACATCTAAAAAACTATACAAGAATCTAACAGTATCATTAGCTTGATTCTGCATTTTGACTCTTAGTATTAAATCACCACCAGAATAACGAACCGATTGTACAGACATTGTTACGCCTTCGCTCTCAGCCACAACTGGAAATCCTGGTTCTAGTTTTTCTTCTGCTACTTCTTCGCGCTTTTGGGCAGCCTCAGATTTTTTGGCTGTGATTTCTTCTTCTTCCTCTCGTTTTTGTGCCTTATTATCAGTTTTATTATCTTGCATTCGCGCTTTTACAGCTTTGATAATATCTTCCTCTTTTAATAAATTTACTCTGTCCGATTCGGCGTTATTATTCCTATTGCTGGCAAATTTGCTAGTGGGGCGACCATCTGGTGACGAAACACCTTTGAGAGCAGAACTTCCCATCGAAAAACCCAAAAATGCGCTCACAGAACCTGCTCCCAGCATTAGGGTTAACAAAATCAACGTCAGAACTACAGTGGAATTTATTTTCATCGCTGACAAGCTATTACAGAAAAAAACATAGTCTATATATTAGTCAAGAAAAGCAGGGACTGGGGACTGGGGACTGGTGACTGGGGACTGGGGACTGGGGACTGGGGACTGGTTACTGGGGACTGGTGACAGGTGGCATGTGACTGGGGCCTTGTGAATGGAGACTGGTGACTTGAGACAGGGGACTGGGGACTGGCGACTGGGGAGTGTGAACTGGTGAATGGTGACAGGTCGCTAGGGCATAAGACTCAACTCCCACTCCATTACGCCAACCAGTCTGCCGCCTTCTCCTTTCTAACACAA
>NZ_BJCE01000381.1:0-3127 GCF_005402885.1 Sphaerospermopsis reniformis | reverse complement strand
ATTGGGGACTGGGGACTGGGGACTGGGGACTGGGGACTGGGGACAGTGGGAATAAATTATTACCAATTACCAATCACCAATTACCAATTACCAATCACCAATTACCAATTACCAATTACCAATTACCAATTACCAATTACCAATTACCAATTAATTTAAATGTTAAAATTAAATACCATCTTGGTAAACCAGCAAATTTTTCCCCTACTATGGTTCAATATACTCTCGCTCAAAGTCCAGAAATTATCCTCACTGTTCCTGGAAGAGATTCGGCTAAAGCCCGTGATAAAGCAATGGATCAGTTGATGGAACTGATGGAAGCTGATAAACTACCCACAGAATTGGAAGAAGGTTTTGGTCCTCAACAGTTAATAGAAGTCAAAGAACCAACTATTGATAATACTAGCGGTGAGGATGCCATTACCCAAGCTGTACAAGTTCTCAGTAATTTGGCTACACTCAAGTTAAAAGTCCAGGAAACCCGCGCTGAAGCTTTAGAAATTCGTAAAGCTGTTGATGTTCTATTTTCTGATAATACTGTAACTGAGGATGAAATTACCCGTCTCAAGGAAGGTTTCAAGGTGCTAAAAAATTTCGCCCAAGCTAATATTCGTTATCAAGAAGCAAAAGCGAAAGCTGAACAAGCGAGAGAAATTTTAGATCAAGCTTTAAAATCACCCGAAAAATAACAATATTGAGTAATTGGTAAATCTAAAATCCCAAATCTAAAATATAAAATCCAAAATATCAAAAAGGGTAGACTTTTTAATCTACCCTTGATAATTATTTGATAATACTGGGGCGCTAGGATTCGAACCTAGGGATGGCGGGACCAAAACCCGCTGCCTTACCGCTTGGCTACGCCCCACTGCTTTCACTCTAAATAATATAGCAGTCACACCATAGGTTTTGTCAAGGGTTTTTTCCAAAAAATTTCCAAAAAATTTCCGATTCCTTAGCAGGTGGCTATAGAAGATCCCGGACTTCTCCAAGAAGTCCGGGATCTGAGGGATTTGAGGCAAAAAAAGAGGGAAGGTTGTTATCCCTTCCCTTGGTTGGTTGTTTTTCTGGTTTTTTTGGTTGTTTTCTGGCTTTTGCTGTTCTTTGAGTTTGTTTCTCAGCATCTGCTGTTGTTTCTTGATTTGTCTTTTTCTGGCTGAACCGCCCCGGCCTTTGTCGTTTCTCCCTTGTTTACGGGGGGATTCCCATCTTTTTAAGCGCATAGTGTTTTTTGTGGTGAGTAATGACTATGAAATGCTATGAGCAGCACTTGTCTTATTATAATACAGAATTTTCAGTTTTTACAGAAAGTTAGACCAGGTTGTATATAAAGGCTGATTTGCAGACAAGCTACTCATCCTCTTCAGATAGTATTGCATCAAGATCAATTTCTACATCAGCAACTAGAGATTGAACACGGTTTACTAAATCTGGTTTAATAATATACCTAATCTTGTAAAATCCAATTTGCTAGATTTTGTCTAATTCTTGTTAATCTTGCTTCAGAAATTTCACCAATTTTTCCTAAAAGTATCTGTTCGGAAACTACAGCTAGTCGTGAAACTCGAAACACACTTTCTGATTTTAAGCCTGTTTGCGAAAAATCAACATCTTGGGGTGAGATAATTTCATCTAATCCTACTATTTCTTGTCCTGTTTTTGTGGAAATCATACAGGCTAACCAGTCATCATAACTATTATTAGATAGGGGTTTGATGAGTAGTGCAGGGCGTAGTTTCCCCAGTATCAGGTTAGTTTGCGGAAATCTGAAAAGAACGATTTGACCTGCTATTGCCATTGTTCTATTAAATCGGATTCGGTGTATTCAGGAAGATGATCATTTTCTAAGTCTCTCATAGCTTGTTCTAAGGAAAACTCGTTCCATTCTTCATTTTCTTTGTTATTCAAGATTGGGATTAATATTTTTTGAATTGTCCATTTTTCTTCTTCTATCAGTTCTAAAATAGTTTCTTTGATCAGGGCTTTTAGTTGTTGGTTTTCCATTGTTCACCTTTGGTTAATCATTCTTTGATTTTACCTTGTTTTTAAGTCGTGGATCTGTGAATAGGAGATTGAGAACGAACCACCACAGAGGCACAGAGGACACAGAGAAAAATATCTGTTATTTTTTAGTAGGTTAACATTAACATCCTGTACATCCTTTAATCCTGGTTATCCTGATTCAAACTTAATATTTTTCTGTAATCTTTAAATTTTACAGTTTACTGTTATGAACGCAAGATCAGAACTATTACAACCGCTTTCCAGTAATCATCTTGAGAATACAAACTAATAACTACTTTCCACCACCATATCGAACCTACGGGAAAAAAAGGAAGATGCGCTTTTGGTGCTTTTATGTCAAAGGTAATCTCGTTATAAGACAGTAAATTTTCTCCTGTTCTCCATCCTACCTTATCTATAAATCTATTCAAGATTTGGCGGTTGTAAGTTGTTGTCCCCCCCACACTTTCATAAATCTGCTTCTGTACAGAAAAACCAAAGCGTCCATTACTATTCTTTACCCACAAATTGTCTATAATGCTGATGTCTCCACTTGGAATATTAAGAACATTGTCTATTTCCAAATAACCCGGTATTCCTCGGTTAGCAAGCGTCAATATTATCCTTCTTGTTTCCTCATCTGCTTCTTTCCACTTTCTTGCTGCTAATAATTTCTCTAGTTTTTGATACCGACTTGTTACAGTAACAGATGGTGGAGGTGGTGGAGGTAAAATTTGAGAAGGCGATCGCCTCACATTTTGATCTACAAAATTTAACTCCTGCATCACGTCTTTCACAGATTGATAACGATGTTTAGCAATAGGACTTGCTAATTTTTCCAAAATCTTCCCTAACTCATCACTTACCACATTACCATTTAAAAAATCTCTCCATACCCATTCCCCTTCCATCGGACTATATAAATCAAAGGGACTAACTCCTGTTAATAAATGCAAACAAGTTACCCCTAAACTATATAAATCACTACTAAATAAAGGTTTACCCATTGACTGTTCAGGGGCGCAATATTCAGCAGATCCAATAATTGTTCCTGTAGCTGTGCGTTGCTGTGGTTTGACTATTTTCGCCGCCCCAAAATCTACTAAAAATAACTTATTTTCAC
>NZ_BJCE01000380.1:0-3127 GCF_005402885.1 Sphaerospermopsis reniformis | reverse complement strand
GGGGGAGGGTGGCGGGGGTGTGGGTGGGGGGGGGTGGGGGTGGGGGGGTGGGGAGTGGGGGGCGGGGTCGTCCGAGTTGGGTGCTGCGTGTGGCGTGTTGCCTTCTGCCTCCTGCCTCCGCCCTGCTCCCTGCTCCCTCCTCCCTGCTCCCTGCTCCCTGCTCCCTGCTCCCTGCTCCCTGCTCCCTGCTCCCTGCTCCCTGCTCCCTGCTCCCTGCTCCCTGCTCCCTGCTCCCCTGCCTTCTGCCCCCTGCTCCCTGCTTCCTGCTTCCTACAGTCCTGCGTCGTCCATAGGTCTAGATTTGGCTTTTGCTTTGTTGGCGCTGCGTTTGAGGGCGGAAAGTCTGGCTTCATAGCGGGAACGCTGACGCTTACCGGGGGTGGTGTCAATTAAGGTTTTTAAGGCACTACCTAAACTCTTGTAGGCGTTGGGGAGACTATAACCAAAACGGGTGGCCAGGGCGATCGCTTTTTCGTCAGCATCAATTAATTCTTTTATTTGCTTTTCCCCATTATTTTTTTGATAGAGTCGCCAACCGGAAACACCACAAAGCGCCAACGCTAACACTAGCAGTAAGCCATCCTGTACCCATAATTCACCTACAGCACCACCTAAACCAATAGCCAGTGCGGCCATTTCCCAACCATCTTTAGGAATGGTGTCATTTTGGATACGAGCAACTTCATGCCAAAACAGAAGATTACGCTGATCCATTGCTAAAGCATCCCATTTTACCAAGTCGATTTGAATTTCTACTTGATCTTTACCAATTTCTTCGCAACGGATCAGGGGTGGACTTACTTCGGTTGTTCCTTCCACTGTCACCCAGCTTTGTAATTCTGGTGGTAGCAAGCTTTTTAACCGCCGAAGTTCACTCATTTCCGCTTTAGCTGAGGAGGTTGTATAGGATGTCATAAAAATCCAGCCCTAAAAAATTTCTGTATATTAGTTAGGTTATCACTTTGGAGTTTGACACTCTCACTTTCAAGGCGAAGCCTGTGATAGCTATTTCAGCAATGATCCGCTTCACTCATTGGGAAAACTTCCCCGCTTTTTCCGAGCTTCCATTGCTTTTTCTAATAGATCCAGTAGTCCTGGGGCTTCTTCCTGAATACTGAGTAACAGTCTTTCCCCTAGTTCTATATTACCTGGATCTTCACCTGTGGCCATCACTTGTTTGAGTCGCGGTAAGGCGATGCTATCAACAACTTGAATTAACCCGCTTAGGCAACGGTGAAATTGTCTTTCGGTGAGTATGGAGTCTTCTAGGGGAAATTCTATAATGGCACGGATTTCGCCATCGGAGGGATCATATTCCCATTGCAGCATTTTGGTTTCCCAAGAAATGGCCAGCATTGTCTGGAGAATAGAAGCTTTATAAGGATGTTCTTTGACTCCTGCTAAAACTTGAGGGGCAAAAACTCGGAAAAATTTTCCGTCTTCATCCAACTGCACGACTATGAGAAAATCGTCTAGATGATCAGCTTCTACACCTGTGATAATTCTGTCTTCTGCTTCATCAAAGCGGTATTCCCAGCCAAGGTTATCTAAGTAATTGGCTATTTGTTTCAGATTAGCTCCCATAAAAGCCTCATAAGGAACGGTGGAGCGACTGTCACCACACCTAGTTTAACCTGCTATGGGCATTGAATTTACTTGTGTAGTGAGTTGTCCTCAAGGTGTATTCTATTCTTTGGTAGATACATTCTTATTACAGCAGGAGATCAAGGAGTCAGGAGATCAAAAAGTCAGGAGTAAAACTCTGTTTCTGTCTAGGAGTTAGTAGGTTCAATTGAGATTTTGTACCTTATTGATATGCAATCTGCTGTAAACACATTTATTTATTTTAAGTTATGCTTGTACGTAAATTAGCTTTTTTGCTGGCGATCGCTCCTTTCATTTTTACTATTGCTGGTTGTGAGGGTGATTCAGGTACAACGGAAAATACAGCCACTAACACTGTACAACAAGTAACTCGCAATATTGCTGGTAAAGTTAAAACCAGTGGACAGCTAATTTGTGGTGTTAGTGGTGAGTTACCGGGTTTTAGTTTTGTGGGAACTGAGGGTCAATATAATGGGATTGATGTGGATATTTGTCGCGCTGTAGCTGCGGCTTTGTTTGACAATCCTGATGCTGTAGAATATCGTAACTTAAATGCTAAAGAAAGATTTACAGCTTTGCAAACTGGTGAAGTAGATTTATTAAGCCGCAATACTAGCTGGACGTTAAGCCGTGATACTTCAGTGGGTTTAAATTTTGCCCCTGTGGTTTTTTACGATGGTCAAGCTATTATGGTTCGCAAAAATAGCGGTATCAAGTCTTTAGCAGATTTAAAAGATAAAGCAATTTGCGCCCAAACTGGTACAACTACTGAACAAAATTTAGCGGATCAAATGCGAAAACGAAGCATTAGTTATAAACCCGTTGTTTTTGAAGATATTAATATTACTTTTGCTACTTATGCAGAAGGGCGTTGTGATGGAGTGACTGCGGATCGTTCAGCTTTGGTTTCTCGACGCACAACTTTACCCAAACCTGATGATAATATCATTCTCGATGATTTGCTATCTTCTGAACCTTTAGCGCCAGCAGTTGCTCAAGGTGATCCCCAATGGAATAATGTAGTTAAATGGGTAGTTTATAGTTTAATAAAAGCCGAAGAATTAGGAATTAATTCCCAAAATATAGGACAATTTGCTAATAGCAATGATCCAGAAATTAGGCGTTTTTTAGGAACAGAAGGAAATTTAGGTGAAGGAATTGGTTTAACTAATGATTTTGCAGCCAGAATAGTTAAGCACGTTGGTAACTATGGCGAAATTTATGATCGCAACCTGGGTACAAACACAAAACTCAATCTTCCCCGTGGTCAAAATCAACTTTACACCAAAGGAGGTTTACTCTATTCTCCTCCATTTCGGTGATTGGTGATTGGTGATTGGGGACTGGTGACTGGTGACTGGGGACTGAGGACGGCAGATCGGAACTCCGGGCACGTGCACAAGTGACGGAGGCCGGGTGCTGGGGGATGGAGGACAGGGGACTGGTGACTGGTGACTGAGATCGTAAGAGCACACGCTTGAACCCAAGTAGCATTCAGAAACAACGTACGCCGCCTTCGTGC
>NZ_BJCE01000379.1:0-3146 GCF_005402885.1 Sphaerospermopsis reniformis | reverse complement strand
AGTTTGATTTTTGGGAAGTTGGGATTTTCAGAAGTTTGATTTTTGGGAAGTTGGGATTTTCAGAAGTTTGATTTTGGGAAGTTGCGATTTTTCGGAAGTTCATATTTTCAGAAGTTGGGATTTTCAGAAGTTTGATTTTGGAAAAGTTCGGTTTTTAGGAATTTGGATTTTTGGGAAGTTGCGATTTTTGGGAAGTTCAGATTTTTCAGAAGTTCGGTTTTTGGGAAGTTGGGATTTTTGAGAAGTTGCGATTTTGAGAAGTTGCGATTTTTTGAGAAATTCGATTTTTGGGAAGTTTGTAATTTCAGAAGTTCAGAATTTCATCAGTTTTTTATTAAATCACCCCTTACCCATTATCAATTATCAATTGTCAATTATAAATTATAAATTTCATCTTCATTTCATATAAGGTTGTCATTTTAAGAGTTGAACAGTATTTAGCTCCTGAAATGCTTACCTACTCTCAAAACCCAACCCTAAAAAACAGTTTAACATCATCCCTGTTGTTTGCAAACGTTACCGAAGCATTGGGTAAAGTTCCCATTGTGCGGTTAAATAAAATCCATCCTCATTGTCAACATCATCATCTATATTTAAAACTAGAATCTTGTAATCCTGGTGGAAGTATTAAAGAAAAAAACGCCGCTTACCTGGTTCACGAAGCATAAAAACAAGGTTTACTGCGTCCCGGTGGTACAATTGTTGAATCTAGTTCTGGTAACTTTGGTATCGGTTTAGCTATTGTTGGTGCAACTAAAGGTTATCGGGTGATGATTGTTATTGATGCAAAAACACCTGTAACTATACGCCGAATGCTTACTGCTTATGGTGCAAAACTCGTTGAAGTTCCTTTAAATGCTGCCGATGCTCAAGGTTCAATGCAGGTAGCGAGAATGACAAAATCTCAGGAATTAGCCGTAGGTATAGGCGATTGGTATCCATGTCAACATAAAAATCCTCTTAATACTGATGCTCATGAACTTTGGACAGCGCGGGAAATTGTTGACGCTTTCGGGGGTGCGCCTGATGCTATAGTTATAGGTGTGAGTACAGCCGGTCAATTAGGGGGTATTAGTCGCTACTTTAAAACATATTATCCCCAAACCAGAATTATTGGTGTTGATGTGGCTGGATCGGCTATTTTTGGTACTCCCAGACACCCCTATAAGATGACAGGACTGGGTTTATCCTTCGTTCCCCCCAATTTTGACCCCCAGGTGTTAGACGCTGCTTATAGCGTCAATGATGCTGTGGCTTTTTCTGTCTGTCATGCTTTGGCTAAATATGAGGGTATGCTTTTAGGTGCTTCTACTGGTGCTATTGTTGCCACAGCTTTAGCTGATACTCAAAGATTTAACAAGCCTCAAACTATGTTGTTACTAAATCCTGATCGGGGCGATCGCTATCTAGAAACAGTTTACAATACCGATTGGTTAGCTGGACAAAATATTCACATTTTGCAAAGTGACGATCTGGTAACAGCTATTTCTCAGCTTTATCCTGTATCTTTGGATCTTGTTAAATCGCAGGTTAGTTTTAAAATTTAAATATTTTTTCTCACGCAAAGACGCAAAGACGCAAAGAGTAAGAAATGAAGTTAGAAGAATATACATCTAAAAATATAAGTTTAGGGAGTTTATGGCGGGAATTTTTGCCTTTATCCCTGAGTGATGTGACTATGGCCTGTGGTGATCCGATGATGACTACTACTTTAGCTTATCTTCCTGATGCTCAGGTGAATATAGCGGCTGTAGGTGCGGCTAAGTCTTTGGCAATATTTTTTGAAAGTCCTATTATTATGATCCTTCACGCTGCTAATGCTTTGGCTGGATCACAAAAATCTAGGGCAGCATTATGGCGTTTTACTTTGTTTGCTGGTGTAGGACTCAGTTTTTTATTAGGTTTGTTGGGAATACCTATCATATTTAATTCTGTTGGTGCGAGTTTGTTGGGTATTCCTTTGGCAATGTTGGCTACAGTCAGTCAAGTATTATTAATAGCTTGTGGTTGGCCGTTTGCGATCGCATGGCGGCGTTATTTCCAAGGTTTATTAATTTACCACGGTAAACCCCGTGCGTTAGCTATAGCTAGTATTTTCAGGCTTTTAACATTGGCTTTAGTTCTGGTAAGTGGGTTTTTAATACAACTATCTGGGGGTGTTTTAGCAGGAATAGCTCTCATTAGTGGGGTGATAGTTGAAGCTGTAGCTGTAACATTTTTTGCTTATCGCAGTGGAGCAACCATACCCCCAGAAACAGAAACCAAACCTGGTTTACCCCAAAACTTAGCCCAGGTATGGAAATTTTATTTCCCCCTAGCAAATACAATGATGGTAGTTTGGGGAGGGAGAGCGATATTAATTAGTATTCTTGCCCGCGCTCAAGATGCTACAATTGCTATTGCTGCTTGGTCTGCTGCGTGGGGTTTGGTATTAGTAATTGCTAATTCTACCCGCATGGTACAACAAATGGTAATTAAATATCGCCATCAAGTGAGCGATCGCCAACTTTTGACTTTTGCTATTAGCGTAGGTGCAGTTTGTTCGACATTATTATTATTGATGAGTGTAACACCCATAGGCGATCGCATAGTTCAAAGTTTTATCGGTAATGATCTTACCCTTGCAAATAGCATCAAACCTGTACTTTTAATATGTGCCATTGTGCCATTATTTGTAGCTTTGCAAAATGCAACACAAGGTTTTTTAGTAAGTGAAAATCGTACAGGTCATGTTAATCTATCCACATGGTTAGCAACAGGAACTTTATTAATAATTGCCAGTTTAGCTATTAATAAAGGAATGAAGGGAGCAATAGCCGCAGCTATAGCTATGATCACATCAATGATAGTAGAAATTACTTGTTTACTGTGGAAACGAGTGGTAAAGACAGCGTAAAAGTAAGCTGTTGTGCAGCTAAATCGAATAAACAGCATTACCTTTATTTTTAACTTTGCGCTCCCATTTAATAATAAGACCTCCTTCGTTTAGCAATTTATTTAATAATTCTTCTAACTGTTTTACTGATTCAAATAATCTGTGGGCTATATATTCTTTCGCTGAATGCCATACCAGTTCAATTAAATTATAATCTGGACTATAAGGTGGTAAAAATTCCAGAATAATATTTGGCATTTCTGCTTCAATA
>NZ_BJCE01000378.1:0-3157 GCF_005402885.1 Sphaerospermopsis reniformis | reverse complement strand
GGAGGCATTGCAAGAGTGTTAAGATATCAAACATGGGCTGTGTGTGGCTTTCGAGTTATCGTTGTGGAAGACTATAACTCTACTACATCAGCCCTCTTTTTATACTCTTTTTTTGGCTAAGGTATTGTCACATAAAAAACCATTTTCTTGATATTTTATATAATCTTTCATTCCTCCTTGATTGCTAGCAACAACACAAAGACCCCTTGACAAAGACTCTAATGAGGTTTTCCCTGCTCCTTCTACGAAGGAGGGAAAAATAAAAATTCCACATGAATCATATAAAGTAATAAGTTTTTCTTGGGGTTGCCAATCTAAAAAATGAACACGAGATATGATTTCAGAATTTAACAAAGATTTGAGATAACTATGATCATTTGCCTGGGTAACCCAAGTCATCGTCACATCTTGATAAGTTCCTAGAATTTGATTGATGATTTTAGCAAGAATGATTGGCGCTTTAAAAAAGGCAGATTGTCCGACGTAAAGAAGTCTTTTATTCCTATCAGAAGAATAGGGGAAAGTTGGTCTATTTATAAAAATATCAGGGACACCATGGTGAATAACCTTAACTTTCTTTGGAACTACCTGAAGCGCATTCAGCAGACAATTACGGTCATCCTCACAGGTGACAATAATACCATTGCAATATTTAACCACCTCATGCCACTGACGCTGTAACAACTTACGTAAACCTGCCGTTAAGAACCCAGGAAAACGCGATTCTGGAACACCGAGTTTCTGATACCAGTAAGGTAACACTTCATCCACTCTTAACTCAACCCCATGACTGCGATTGATTACCAATCCTTTAAAGCCCCCCTGTTTTAAAGCCTTGGCGGCTAAATAAGCTTGAGGTTGACTCATTTGAATAACATCATAATCTTTCGTGGCGATGGACTTCATAACAGCCCGGCGGTAGGCTCTAGGTTGCTCTAACAAGGAATGGAGATTACCGTGATGAATGCGCCTGTGTCCTAAATCATCAGCCCAAATTTCATCTACCTCATGACCAATTTCTCTCAATGCTTGGTTGGTGTAATAAACTGTTCCTGCGGCTCCAGAGTTAGGATCGCAAAGAGTATCAGCAACTGTCAGAATGCGTAAAGGAGAGTTAATCATCAATAGGGTATTGTGTGGACTTTAGCAAAGGGAAATTGCAGAATACTTTGCCCCAAACGAAACCATCCTTTCCAGTGCCAGGGACACAGACCTACTGTTTGCCATAGGTAGTTAACTGCTCGGCGATCGCCGTTGGTTAGTAATTGAGAACCCAAAAAATAGGCAGCTTTAGCAACAGCGAAGGGGTCGGGAGGATGTTTTTGCCATTTGTTGGCGAGGAGTTGGCTGCGTAGTTGTTTTGCTTCTTCTAGATAAACAGATTCTGATTGGCTGTTTAAACGGGCGGTTTTACACAGTTGACCCAGTTCTCCAAATCGAGATTGTATGGCACGATTAACACCGGAGGTGGAGTTAATCTCCCTGCGGTGAAGATATAGTACCTGGGACAGGCTGGCAAACTGGGCTTTTTCTGCTATCCTTAACCATAGATCTGAATCTTGAGCAAAATAGAAATCAGGGCGGTAACCACCGATGGCATTGTACACTGATTTGCGAAACAAAACACTACCATGGGCACCCGGACCCTGGCGGCGATGAAGTAATTCCTGGGTGGCTATTTCAGGGCTTTCAGATCGTTGAATAATGGTCAGTGGCTCTCCTTCGGGTCCGATATATTGGGTAGAGCAGGAAACCATACCAATCTGTGGACTACTTTGGATTTTAGCCAATTGCAGTTCCAGACGTTGCGGGTAGGAGTAATCATCAGCATCCTGACGGGCAATGAATTCACCTTGGGCTTGGTTACACCCCCGGATTAAGGCCTGGGTTAGCCCAGTATTTTCTTGGTGAATCACTTTTATTCGTGAGTCCTGACTGGCTAGGCGATCTAAAATTGTTCCTGTTTCATCTGTTGAACCGTCGTTGATGATAATGAATTCAAAATCTGTGAAGGTTTGGTTTAAAATACTGTCTACTGAGGTTTTAACCGTCTGAGCATCGTTATAGACGCTCATGACAACGGAAACGTTTGGTAATAATATCCCCTCATTTTTTGGAAACCCTGTCATATTATTCTTTAATCATTATGAATACGAATTATATCATTTAATACATAGCAGGACTGGTAGACTTTACTTCCCAGTATGAATTGCTGTAGATCGCTGAGATCGGGATAATCATTAGACCCATTAAAACATCTGGCATCATCTATCAGAATGATATGTTGATGCTTTAAAGGATGATTTAAAATATTTGTTAATTCAGTTAAAATAGGGGTATCTTTATCACCACAGGAAGTAATACCACCAGAATAGTGAGCATCCAAATAGAATAGAACTGGCTCTTCAATGTTCTCAATAATTTGGGGTAAAACAACAGAACTATCGCCTTGATAAAGACTTATGTGAGGCTGGTTTGCAAACTTGAATCTGGCATTTTGATAAAGTTCTTCACTAAGCTCTATAGAG
Source organism: Sphaerospermopsis reniformis (assembly GCF_005402885.1). Taxonomy (NCBI): domain Bacteria; kingdom Bacillati; phylum Cyanobacteriota; class Cyanophyceae; order Nostocales; family Aphanizomenonaceae; genus Sphaerospermopsis; species Sphaerospermopsis reniformis. Next base: position 629 of record NZ_BJCE01000378.1, on the reverse strand, counting down.
TAGAGACGCCTAAAATTGCGAGACACAGCTTGTATTGTATTCCCCATATAAGTTCCAGTTTCTACAAATGTTTTGATTCGATATTTACTCGCATAGTGTTTTATAGCCCAATGTTTTACAATTGCGGGGGGGACTGGACAACCATCAAAACGCCACTGCACATACTTCTTGTAGTAATGATACATAGAACGAAGATGGACATATTGAGAATTTCCTTCCAATAATTTTCCTAAATAACTCATGGATAATCTCCAAACAAATAAGGTAACACTAAACGGACTTACGCAAAAGGGAACGAAAGTAGGGGTAATTCATGAATTACCCCTACGCAAGAATAAGGTTTTCAGTCACATCTTGCGTAAGTCCTAAAATTGTTAACTGCATACCAAGTATCCATTAAAACTGTATCAAATGGCAGAACCTTTTCATATACAAGCCCTTGCAACATATTTTTCACATGGTCAACTTTACTTAAACCATCATTGTCAGGGTTAAAAATACAATAATCTATTACCCAAAATTTGAGAGTTTTAGGATTAACATATATACAATTGACTATTCCAATTCCTTTGACGATGCCATGCTCATTTCCACTATATTGCCTTCGCACTATTTCAATCTTTTCTGAA
>NZ_BJCE01000377.1:0-3162 GCF_005402885.1 Sphaerospermopsis reniformis | reverse complement strand
TTAATACTCCTGGTCGGTATTTTACCGCCCTTTTTTTTATTTTATCATCACCTGAATAAACATCCCGATTCTGATAATTATCAAAAAAAGTAAACGCACCTTGACTAAATAGCCAAAGTGCGATCGCAAAAATCTTTTGATATCTAAAATTAATCAACGCAAAATGGCAGACATCAACAGACAATGAAAACAAAATGACGAAAAAGACATTAACGCCTCCTGCCTTGTGCCTTCTACTTCCTGCCTCATGCCATTACACATCCTGTTCACTCAACTCACGAGTGATGTGATCAAAAGGTTCATCCACAAAAGCAGTATTAGGCACACCAGCAGCCGCTACCTGCTCCTTAACAATATCCTTCATAATTTGCACACCGCGCACTGTGGGAGCAATAGGAACACCCAAAGAATTATAAGTTTCCCGTAAACCTTGCAAAACACGCTCATCCAACACATTCATGTTAGCAGCCACCAGCGCGTAAGTAGCATAACGTAGGTAATAATCCATATCACGCAAACAAGCAGCATAACGGCGAGTTGTATAAGCATTACCACCAGGACGAATTAATTCGGGTAATTCCTCAAACAACTTAGAACCAGCTTGTTTCACAATAGCTGCTGCATTAGCATTAATCGCTGCTGCTGCTTGTACTCTAGCTGTACCAGTTGCAAAATAAGACGTAAGACTATCAATCGCATTCCGGTCAAAATATTTTCCGGCTACGTCATAATTCTTAATTAAAGTTGTAACTGCATCGCGCATTCTGTATTTCTCCCAATCGTGACTATGCTATGGTTTGATATTAATTTGGTTGCACTTTTGCACCTGTAAAGTTTTGTGCCATAGCCATAAAATAGTTGTGGCACAAAAGTATTCATCCATTACATAAGGATTTTAAGCCAAAGTTGACCCCGATAAGATGAAGTTTCTTGTTTTGTGCAGATTTAGCAAGAAAGGTTAACATAACCTATAAACCAGACAATCTGTAACAAAAAATACATAATTATCTTATCTCTACTCTTTACGATATCTAAGGTGGTGTGTCAAAACTTGGGTTAATTCACCCGGTCTACTAGCCAATTATGGTAGTAAATTGGTGACTATAGATATATTTTATCCCAGTAAAGACGTTATACATAACGTCTCTACATCTAGTTGTGGTAAGTAAAAATTATGACTGTCATGGTCTGGCTACAACTAATTTCAGGAAAAAGCGGTTAAATTAACCGTGTTCACCTGTGGACTAAATAGTTCCAACACTTTTAGTTAGAATGAAACAGGAAGCAAAAGCTGGCTTTCGTTAGCAATAGTTAGCTTTTTTATATCAGTTAAGATGCTTTGGCAGAAACTGATTTTATTTTAGACAATTGGCTACAGAAGGAGTAACAAACAATGACAACGCCACAAGAAGTCTTGAAAATGATTCGGGACCAAAACATTCAGATGATCGATCTGAAGTTTATTGATACACCAGGAACTTGGCAGCATCTCACGGTTTACTATAACCAAATTGACGAAAGTTCATTTACTGACGGTGTACCTTTCGATGGTTCTAGTATCCGGGGTTGGAAGGGTATCGAAGAATCTGACATGACAATGGTGTTAGATCCCAACACAGCTTGGATCGACCCTTTCATGGCAGAACCAACTCTAAGTATTATTTGTAGCATTAAAGAACCACGCACAGGCGAATGGTATAACCGTTGTCCCCGTGTGATTGCTCAGAAAGCAGTAGACTATCTTGCTTCTACAGGTCTTGGTGACACTGCCTTTTTCGGTCCAGAAGCGGAATTTTTCATCTTTGATGATGTCCGCTATGACCAAACCGCTAACTCCGGTTACTACTATGTAGATTCTGTAGAAGGTCGTTGGAACACAGGTAGAAAGGGTAAAAATGGTGAAGTAGATGGTCCTAACCTGGGTTACAAAACCCGTTTCAAAGAAGGTTATTTCCCTGTACCACCTACAGACACCTTCCAGGACATCAGAACAGAAATGTTGTTGACAATGGCTAAATGTGGCGTACCCATTGAAAAACAACACCACGAAGTTGCTACTGGTGGTCAGTGTGAACTTGGTTTCCGCTTCGGTAAGCTGATCGAAGCTGCTGACTGGTTAATGACTTACAAATACGTCATCAAAAACGTGGCGAGAAAATACGGCAAAACCGTTACTTTCATGCCCAAACCTATTTTTGGTGATAATGGTTCTGGTATGCACTGTCACCAGTCCATTTGGAATAATGGTAAACCCCTATTTGCTGGTGACAAGTATGCAGGTATGAGCGAAATGGGTCTTTACTACATCGGTGGTATCCTCAAACACGCTCCAGCTTTATTGGCTATCACCAACCCCACTACAAACTCTTACAAACGTCTCGTACCTGGTTACGAAGCACCTGTTAACTTGGCTTATTCTCAAGGAAACCGTTCTGCTTCTGTACGTATTCCTTTAACTGGTGACAACCCCAAAGCTAAACGGTTAGAGTTCCGCTGTCCTGATGCTACTTCTAACCCTTACTTAGCTTTTGCAGCTATGCTTTGCGCTGGTATTGATGGTATTAAGAACAAAATCCATCCTGGTGAACCTTTAGACAGAAATATCTATGAACTGTCTCCTGAAGAATTAGCTAAGATTCCTTCTACTCCTGGTTCTTTGGAATTAGCTTTGGAAGCATTGGAAAATGACCACGCTTTCTTAACTGAAACTGGTGTATTCTCAGAAGATTTCATCCAAAACTGGATTGACTACAAGCTTGCTAACGAAGTTAAGCAAATGCAGTTGCGTCCTCATCCCTACGAATTCTTCTTATATTACGATTGCTAATTACAAGCCGTATAGCGGTTTTCGTTGTGATATCAAACGCAAAAGGAGTACAACCTACTTGTACCCCTTATCAATTTTTAGCCACCTCAGAGGGTGGCTTTTTTATTCTTCAATTTCATAGCCTGTCTGTTTTAGTGCCTTCGCCAAAATATTGATTGCAGCGTCACGACAATTTTCAACACCTATCTACTCAAATCAAGACTGTTAGCTGCTATATAAAACCTAGACAAAGCTAGACTTTACTTTCTACTTCAACGGGAGCATGGGAGCAGTTATCCCTCAGTAGACTTGCACGCCTTAGCCAGACGCGATATTTCTCAAGTTAAGATTTACAA
>NZ_BJCE01000376.1:0-3230 GCF_005402885.1 Sphaerospermopsis reniformis | reverse complement strand
GTAGTGTTGAAAATAAATCTATGGGTGCTGCTAGTAGCTGAAGTCACACCTGCGCCAGAAGTAAAAGCTTCGGCGCTTAATTGACCAATTGCTAAACCAGTAAAACCATTGCTATCTATTTGAATTTGATCTGTTCCAGATTTAAAATCGGTAATTGTATCAATTCCTCCATCTAAACTAGTGAAACGGAAAGCGTCCATACCAACGCCACCTGTGAGAGTGTCATTACCCTCACCACCTATGAGAGTGTCATTACCTGCTTCTCCAGACAGATTATCGTCACCAAGTCCACCATCTAGGAAATTATTACCATTATTACCCAACATGGCATTATTCAGATCGTTACCTGCACCGTTGATATTGTTCTCACCTATCAAAGACAAACTTTCTAAATGATCTCCCAGGTGATAACTGATAGATGATATGACTGTATCTATGCCTTCATTAGCATTTTCAATGACTACGTCCCCTAAGTCATCAACAACATAGGTATCGTTACCATTTCCACCGATGAGACTATCAGCACCTGTACCACCTATGAGAGTGTCATTACCCTCACCACCTATGAGAGTGTCATTACCTCCTTGTCCAGACAGATTATCGTTACCACTGTCACCATCTAAGACATTATTATCATCATTACCCAACAGCACATTATTCAGGTCGTTACCTGTAACGTTGATATTCACAAAGATATCAGAGTGACTCAAACTAGCAGAATTACTCAGAGTTGCGATCTTCACACTAGCTCCAGCACCATCACCATCGGCATCAAAGAATAAATCACCATTGGTAGTGTTGAAAATAAATCTATGGGTGCTGCTAGTAGCTGAAGTCACACCTGCGCCAGAAGTAAAAGCTTCGGCGCTTAATTGACCAATTGCTAAACCAGTAAAACCATTGCTATCTATTTGAATTTTATCTGTTCCAGATTTAAAATCGGTAATTGTATCAATTCCTCCATTTAAACCAGTGAAACGGAAAGCGTCCATACCAACGCCACCTGTGAGAGTGTCATTACTCTCACCACCTATGAGAGTGTCATTACCTGCTTGTCCAGACAGATTATCGTTACCTCTGCCACCATCTAGGAAATTATTACCATTATTACCCAACATGTCATTATTCAGATCGTTACCTGCACCGTTGATATTGTTCTCACCTATCAAAGACAGACGTTCTAAATGATCTCCCAGATGATAACTGATAAATGATACGACTGTATCTATGCCTTCATTAGCATTTTCAATGACTACGTCCCCTAATTCATCAACAACATAGGTATCGTTACCAACTCCACCGATCAGACTATCAGCACCTGTACCACCTATGAGAGTGTCATTACCCTCACCACCTATGAGAGTGTCATTACCTGCTTGTCCATAGATAGTATCATCACCAAGTCCACCATCTAAGACATTATTAACATCATTCCCAAAGAGTGTATTATTTAGGTCATTACCTGTTCCGTTGAGATTGTTCTGACCTGTTAAAATGAGGGTTTCTAAATTATTTCCCAGGGTATAACTGATAGATGATATGACTGCATCTATGCCTTCATTAGCATTTTCAATGACTACGTCCCCTAAGCCATCAACAACATAGGTATCGTTACCATTTCCACCGATGAGACTATCAACACCTATACCACCATCGAGGTAGTCATTACCCTCGCCACCTATGAGAGTGTCATTACCTCCCTGTCCGTACAGACTATCGTTACCAAGTCCACCATCTAAGACATTATTAACATCATTACCCAAAACTCCATTATTCAGTTCGTTACCTGTAGCGTTGATATTTTCGTTACCTATTAAAGCAAGGTTTTCTAAATTATTTCCCAGGGTATAACTGATAGATGATACGACTGTATCTGTGCCTTCATTAGCATTTTCAATGACTTGATCCCCTGAGTTATCAACACCATAGGTATCGTTACCATTTCCACCGATCAGACTATCAGCACCTGTACCACCTATGAGAGTGTCATTACCTTCTTGTCCGTACAGACTATCATTGCCTCCTAGTCCGTAGATAGTATTGTTACCAATGCCACCACTTAGGACATCATTGCCATCATCCCCAAAGATTTTATCTGACATTGTCTATACCTTAATAAAATGGTAAAGTGAAATTGAAACAAATTCAAATTGCAGTATTTGTCCAGCCCATTGTCATTGTGATTAAATCCTTTGACTGTGAGCTTTTGACAAATATTGCTTTCCTGTTTGTAGTTCCTTCATTTAATCTAAAAACTTTTTATGGACAATAACTAAAATGAACCTTTTACAAGAATTTCATATTTTTCTTATCCATTTTTTATATAGTTTTTTTGAATTTTAAGCTAGTCCAAATAATAGATGCCAATAATGTAAACAAGGATTTATTGATGTTGATTAAAAATACTTTTAAACGGTTATATTAATTGCAAATTATCAATTTATACAGCACTTACCATAGTGAGAAGTTATAAAATTACAGGTTTTAAGGAACTATTAACGGCAAATAGGGAAAATAAAATAAAGAATCAAGGTATACTGATTTATTCTGCCAAATCAAATATGATTGTTATATATAGCAATCCTATATGATCATTGAGAGTTAATAAAGCCTCAAATCCTTATAAAACAAGGATTTTTACTACATATTTTCTCAAAAATGGGGTAGGATTACCATAGCAGAATTGAGGACTAAAACTCTATTTTACTAAGACTTGTATAATAAATTGATGTGATCATCCTGCCTACGACTATATATAATAAATTGAGATATTTTGTTTATATAACTAAATTATATTCACGTTTCTTTTACAAAGGAATGTAGGAAGCGAAAATCCATTTTTTTAAACGTTATTGTATACACCCTATCAAAAAATAGCAGTAACATTTAAGGTCATAATCGCCATTTTTAGGCTCAAAAAGTGCATACTTTTAAAGTATAGTAATTTAAGTTTCTCTGTGTCTAAATTTGCAAAATTTTATGATTTTTGCATATTTAAGTGTCACTTAATAAACCTCTGGAGAAAATGAATTTAGGGACAATTCATGAATTGTCCCTAGAACGGGTTGCAAATCATGCACATTGAATTACCAACAGATGTATATAGGGGTTGCTGAGAAAGTCTTTCCGTGAGGGCATAGGAGTCAGGAGTCAGGAGTCAGGAGGAGATTTGAAAATTTCTTTGCCATCTCTTGAAATCCCAAAAAATGCACACTTTTTCCGGTATACCC
>NZ_BJCE01000375.1:0-3242 GCF_005402885.1 Sphaerospermopsis reniformis | reverse complement strand
TGAATTCTCTCCTTTACTTCGTCTTAGTGCTGCATTCAGGAATCAAGTGTCTTGACTCCCGAGACCTTCTACGTCAATACTATGACTTTCATCACTACTCAACGGTCGTCAGTCTCAGGTCGCTTGTTCCGAAACCCCAGTCCGGGATACCAGGTCACTAATCGCCACTCGCCAGTCCCCAGTTACCATTCCCCAGTCACCAATCCCCAGTCCCCAGTCACCAATCCCTAATCACCAGTTATAATTAAAAACAATGATTGTGAGTATCTACCAACAGTTTTAACTTTTACAGCAAGTCAGTAAATCGGGGATCACTTTGCAGGGTTTTGAGGATCTGTTTAATTTCTTGAGTGCGTTCCTTGTTTACTATTAGGGTAACATTGCGATCGCGCACAATCACCACATCCTCCAACCCAATCGTCACTACCACATCATCTGGATTAGAAGCATAAACAATAGCGCCTTGGGTGTCTAGCCCTACATGGGTAGCTAATTCCACATTAGGATTATCCTCTGTTTTCAGTAGGCGTTCGATGGCATTCCAGTCACCCAGATCATCCCAACCAAATTCCACTGGCAAAACATAAGCTAGACTTGTCTTTTCCATCAGGGCATAATCTATACTCTTTTTAGGCAACTGAGGGTAAACATCGGGTCCTTGTTGTTCTAAAGGTCGGATAATTTCTGGGGCATGGGTATGGAGTTCTTTGAGAACCACCCCAGCCCGAAACACGAACATACCGCTATTCCAGCTAAACCGACCCGTTGCTAAAAAATTCTCAGCCGTTTCCCGGTTGGGCTTTTCAGTAAAGCGGTGAACGTGATAAGCTGGCAACTCATTAAAGCTACCAATATTTTCACCTTGTTCAATGTAGCCGTAACCCGTGGACGGAAAAGTAGGCTTGATCCCCAAAGTGACAATCGCTGCTGTGCTAGTCGCTAACTGGGTAGCAGCACTCAAGGTATTTGCAAATACCTTTTGATCAGCAATCCAGTGATCAGCGGGGAAAAAGCCAATAACAGCGTCTTCTCCGTAACGCTTGTTAATTTCCAAACTAGTCCAAGCAACGGCGGCTGCTGTATCCCTACCCTCTGATTCAATCAGCAAATTTTGCTCTGGCAGATCGGGTAGTTGTTGTCGTACTCCTTGAGCTATTTGGCTAGAAGTAATCACCCACAGGTGATCCCAACCACCTGCGAGTGTTAGCAGTCGATCAGCGGTGGCTTGTAGTAAGCTTTTAGAACTGCCATCGAGACTTAAAAATTGCTTAGGTCTGTCCTGGCGACTAAGAGGCCAAAAACGCTCACCTTTACCACCCGCCAAAATAACAGGGATCAATGAATGACTCATGTTGTTATATACACTTACTGCTTAACAATATTAAGTGTACATTCATTCAATTTGGGATAATCTTCACTGATCAATCTGAGTGTTGGAGAATTTTAGATTTATAACTTAGTGGCAAATGCGAGGGTGATGACAAGAACAAAATCTAAAAATCAACAGTCTAAAATCTAAAATCTGCATAGATAGCTCTAACTCTAGCAACAAGAATTTGTAGCTTGCATTAACATACCTTTAGGGAGTGGTTGAGTGGGGAGACAATTGTGATAAAACAAGTTCAATGGTCCAAAAATCAAGTTATACCTCAACAAACAACAGGTTTAGATCAAGAGGCACAACCGCAAAAATTTCAAAGGGTAGAAAATCAGGTCATACCTACCCCAGTACCAGGATCAGGGACAGAGGTTCAACCAAAACAGCCAGTAACACAGTCAATAAATAATCCACGTCAAGTCGTTGAGTCAGTAGGTGCTATCCCTAATGAACTCTACGATCGCTTAGGGTTAACAATGCCCCGCTGGCTATTGTGGATATTAACTTTTGTTATTGGTATTATTTTATCAGGTTTATTGGTGTCAACTTTGGCGTTATGGACTCCCCTCTGGAGTAATTTAGAGCAAGCCAAAGATGATGATTTTGGATCTACTACCAGTAAAGATCAGGTAAAAGTACCTGGGGATTTATGGAATAAACTTTCTCAGTACCAACTATCAAAACCCATGAATATTTTAGTCATGGGCATTGAACCAGTGAAGGGTACTGTTTACGGTTCTCCAGAAAGTTTTGCTGGTAGCAGCGATACGATGTTATTAATTCGGTTAAATCCTAGTGATAAATCTATTCGTGTGCTTTCCATTCCCAGAGGGACAATGATCGCCCTCCCAAATGAGGGATTAACCAAGGTTTCAGAAGCAAATGCTAAAGGTGGTCCAGTATTAGCTGCACGGGTAGTTAGTCGGACTTTAAGCAATGCTCCCATAGATCGCTATATTCGCATTTCTACTAGCGGTTTGCGGCAATTAGTTGATCAGTTGGGTGGGGTAGATGTATTTGTACCCCAAGGGATGAATTATCAAGACAATGCTGGTGGTTTGTCGATGAATTTGGTTAGCGGTTGGCAAACTCTTAACGGTGAACAAGCAGAACTTTTTGCTCGTTTTCGGGAATCAAATATCGGGGATCTGCCAAGAGTGCAACGACAACAAGCACTAATAACTGCTTTAGTTCAACGTTTAAATAGTCCCACCGTTTTACCCAGGTTGCCTCAAATTACTCGCATTATGCGGAAGTATTTTGACACTAACCTGAAAATGGAAGAAATGATGGCTTTGGCTAATTTTTCTGTGAATGTAGAACGGGATAATTTTCAAATGTCCATGCTACCTGGTACGTTTAGTAAGTTTAGTAAAGACCCAGATAGTTACTGGTTGAATTTGACTGGACAACAAAGCTTATTGAATGATTATGTTGGGGTGGATATACCTGGTTTAAAATCAGATTCCCGTCCAGTTTCTCGCCTCAAAATTGCTATTCAAAATGCTTCCAATCAACCTCAATTAACAGAACAAGTTATTAGCTATCTCAAATCCAAAGGTTTTGCTAATATTTACACAATTCCCGATTGGCCTGATACTTTGCGGCAAACTCAGATCATTTCCCAAAAAGGAAATCCACACCCAGGGGCGGAACTGCAAGAAATTCTAGGCTTAGGTCAAGTTGAAGTTTCTGCAAAGGGTGATTTAGGTGCTGATTTGACAATTCGCATTGGTAAAGATTGGAAATAAGGACTGGGGACTGGGGACTGGGGACTGGGGACTGGTGACTGGGGACTGGGGACTGGGGACTGGGAACTGGTGACTGGGGTGTGGTGACTGGAGACAGGAGACTGGGGACTGGG
>NZ_BJCE01000374.1:0-3257 GCF_005402885.1 Sphaerospermopsis reniformis | reverse complement strand
TCTGATCGAGTTATATCAATAATATTATTTATTGTCTATGTGTAAAATTATTTTACTGTACGGTCAATGATTTTTAGCGATGCCTGTTTTGGGCTTGACGATAGCGAAGCGCTCCGTAGGAATCGCAGCCCTCACCTATGGCTATGGACAAGATTGAGCAGAAGCTTGGGGAATGGGGGGGTGGGGTTCTTGTTCTGGGTTTGATGACAATTTGCTGTATTTTCAGTTTCAGTATACAGTTAGGTGACTGGATACAAAAAGCAAAAGTAACGGTATGAAGACTTTTTTTGCAGTCTGGTTTTGTCAATTTATCTCTTTATTTGGTTCTCAACTTACCAGCTTTGTCCTTGGTATTTGGGTATATCAAAGCACAAGTTCGGTTACTCAGTTTGCTTTAATTTCTTTTTTTACAATGTTACCAGGCTTAGTGATTTCTCCTTTAGCTGGAGCTTTAGTAGATCGTTGGGATCGTCGCTGGGCAATGATTATCAGTGATTCAGTTGCTGGTTTGAGTACCTTTGGTATAGTCTTACTATTGATCACTGGACAACTAGAAATCTGGCATATTTATTTTGCTACCACCATTAGCTCTATCTCCAATGCTTTTCAATGGCCTGCTTATGGTGCTGCTATCACTCTACTCGTCCCCAAACAATATCTTAGTCGTGCTAATGGCATGATTCAGTTATCAGAAGCTGTAGCTCAATTGCTATCACCAATTTGTGGAGGTTTTCTGGTAATTTTAATCCAACTACAGGGTGTAATTTTCCTGGATTTAGCAACTTTCTTGTTCGCTTTAGTAACACTTTTAATTGTTAAATTTCCAAAGCCAGAGACTACATCGGCTTTTAAACATGGCAAAGGTTCTCTCCTACAGGAATCTATATACGGTTGGAACTACATTAGAGTCAGACCCGGACTAATGGCACTTTTAATATTCTTCACTATTAGTAACTTTGCAGTTAGCACTTCTGAAGTTTTATTTACACCTCTAGTTTTGTCTTTTACCTCAGAAAAAAATCTAGGCATGGTATTATCAATTGGGGGTAGCGGTATGTTAATTGGTAGTCTTGTTATGAGTATTTGGGGAGGTCTAAAACGTCTTATATACGGTGTACTTGGCTTTGAATTTCTACTTGGAGTAGGTATTTTCTTGGTGGGAATGCGAACCTCTATTATCTTGGTTACTATTGGCGGGTTTATTGCTTTTTTTTCAATACCGATGTTCCAAAGTGCTTCTAATGCCATTTGGCAAACCAAGGTAGCGCCTGATGTTCAGGGAAGAGTCTTTGCAATTAGACGCATGGTGGCTTGGTCATCAAGACCTCTAGCTTACCTAACTGCTGGCCTCTTAGCTGAAAGAGTATTTGAACCTTTAATGACAGTTAATGGTTTACTAGCTGGAAGTATTGGAAAAATTATCGGCACTGGAACAGGTCGCGGTATTGGTCTAATGTTTATAGTTATGGGAATTTTAACTATGTTAATAACTATTATTGCCTACCAATATGCTCCCTTAAGGTTAGTAGAAGATGAACTGCCAGATTTTTCATAAAACTTGCTAAAATACTTAACACACTTAAAAGAAATGTTCATAGAAGAAACTAAACATTACATTTTAAAATTTGCTTTTAGTCAGGAAGACTTGAAATCAATATTTCAGTTACGATTCAAAGTTTTCAAGCTAAAGACAGAAACTGAACAAAACAAAAGTTATCTAGAGTTCGATGAATTTGATGAATATTGCGATCATTTAATGCTGATTGATAAGCAAACAGGTCAAACTATTGGAACTTATAGATTACAGACTAACAGTATGGCTGTTAAAGGATTGGGTTTTTATTCAAGTAAGATATTTAATCTAAGTTCCCTTCCGAATAATATTCTTGAGGAAGGAGTAGAAATAGGACGTGCCTGTATATTAGACAAACATCGCAATACCCGTGCATTCTTTTTGTTGTTTAAAGGACTTGCAACTTATTTACTCCACCATCGCAAACAATATTTTTTTGGATGTTCATCAATATTTACAGATAATTATTCTTTGGCTATTCCTATTTATGATTACTTTAAAGATGAACAAATGATACATCCTGATTTATTGTGTCAGCCCACTAACCAATATCAAGTGAAATTATCTATCCCGCAAAATATTGTATTTAACTCTCAAGTTATTCCATCTTTGTTAAAGCTCTATTTGAAAATGGGAGCAAAAATATGTAGCTTTCCAGCAATTGATCAAGAATTTAAAACTATTGATTTTTTAACTTTATTAAATGTTTATCATCTTGAAGATAAATATGATTCAATGCTTTTAAATGGTCAATTAGAAACCCTGAAAAAAACTTTGAACTGGACTTTAGACTAAAAGCACAAAATGACTCAGGGAAGCTGAGTTGAAAAAAAGCAAAGTAAAAAATTCAAAAAATGAGAAATCAAGCAGTTTTTGGCTGGGCTTTACGTGAAGGTAAAGTACGCTTTTTAACGATAGGATAGCGAATTCTACGTTGTCTGTTCTGTCCGGTCTTCCAGCCGGGAGATTTACCCCGTGGTTTTGGCGGTTGGGCAGGAGTGGAAACCCTGACTAAAATCCCAGGCATCGCTTGTGCAACCCTTCCAGGGGTAAGTTTAGTGATTTGTTTCTGCCACGGGAGAGGATGATCATTGACGATATCACGAGCCAGCCATAACTCCCAAGTGATGAGCGGCATTAAGTCACTCCATCGGTCACATTGTTGGGGAGTTGATAATTTTGGTAGCGTCCAATGCAAGCGTTGTTTAATAAACCGATACCAATGGTCAACAGCAAAGCGTCGCAAGTACAGTTTCCAAACTTCATTTAGAGGTGGCATTTCTTCACCGACAAAAGCCAACCACATTGGTTTAAGAACTCGTGGTGAACCATCAATTTGAAGTCTTTCCACCAGTATAATTGACATCGGATGGTGTGTAGAAAGACGAAAATGCTTTTTTGTCCACAGACGAATCCTCACCCTACCCAGTTTGTTATCTTCAAGTTCAATAGTTTGTTCTGGGTCAGACCAGGTACTTTCATCATTGAGTTTAAATTTATCACCGTGTACTCTTGGTTTTCCCCGACCTGAATATTGTGGTGGTTCTCCCCATAAACACAGGTTGGAACGCAAGCGCATCAGTTTATCTGCATTAATCTCAGCCGTTTTGATCACGAATGGCGCACATCCGTATTCAATGTCCCATAGTGTGATTGGTCTTGATGGTAATTCTTGACATACCTG
>NZ_BJCE01000373.1:0-3276 GCF_005402885.1 Sphaerospermopsis reniformis | reverse complement strand
TGGTATGGACGCTTTCCGTTTCACTAGTTTAGATGGAGGAATTGATACAATTACCGATTTTAAATCTGGAACAGATAAAATTCAAATAGATAGCAATGGTTTTACTAGTTTAGCAATCGGTCAATTAAGTGCAGAAGCTTTTACTTTTGGTGCAGGTGTGACTTCAGCTACTAGCAGCACCCATAGATTTATTTTCAACACTACCAATGGTGATTTATTCTTTGATGCCGATGGTGACGGTGCTGGAGCTAGTGTGAAGATCGCAACTCTAAGTAATTCTGCTAGTTTGAGTCACTCTGATATCTTTGTGATTTAGTAAAATCCCTAGTTATATCATGTCCGGTTCAAGACTTATAGGACTTACGCAAGATATGACTAAAAACCTTATTCTTGCGTAGGGGTAATTCATGAATTACCCCTACTTTCGTTCCCTTTTGCGTAAGTCCTGTTGGTTATTGGTAGTTGGAAACAACAATTAAAACAATTATTCACCAATCAGTTATATTCTAAGTAATTACCAGGGCTTGATGCTATTCAGGGTATATTTTGATGATAGGTTAGTATCTTTCTCAAGATCACGGTTAAAAGTTCTGTTTTTGGATTATAGGTTTAATTAGGGTTGGCTAAGTAGATTTGTCTCGGCCAGCCCTAATTGCTACAACTGTTCCTGAAACTGGGATGGACAATTTATTTTTTCCATAATCAGGTAAACTTTATAAGTTTTTTGACTTAAATGCCAGTTTGAGGTTGCAATTTCCCAAAATTGTGATAGCTTGGTACGATATCCTTAAATACTAATACCTCTATCAGTGAGCTATACAAAAGTGTATTAGTTTACTGTATTAGTTTACTGTAGGAGTATTTATTGGCTATATGTGCTATGAACCTATAGAAAAAGGACTGAAGTAGAAAAACCAGTGATAAAAAGAACATTGTTTTAAACCAGAGATCAACGGAACATAATCTAGTTTTAATGTAGTTGTAATAACAATTGAGACAGGTAGTAAATTTACTGGCAAGTGATATGAATCCAGTGCTGCAATTTGGCGATCGCATAATAACAGCCCCAGAAGTTCTACAACTACTGGGGAAACACCAATTAGTACCACCATTACTGAAAGAGGTAGTAATTGATCAAGCGATCGCAGAAATTGAATGTACACCACAGGAAGAAAAACAAGCCTGTGAACAGTTAGCGCAACAATATCAAGGAAAACAAGAACAGGGAATCAGTACTGAACAGTTGAATAGTATAGCTATTCGCCAACTGAAACTGGAAAAGTTCAAAGAAGCAAGTTGGGGACAAGATTTAGACTCCTACTTTTACCAGCGCAAAACCCAGTTGGATCGAGTTATATATTCCCTGATCACTACTTCTGATATTGGAATAGCCCAAGAAATCTACTTCCGCATCCAAGAAGGAGAACAATCTTTTGCTCAAGCAGCAAGAGAATATGCCCAAGGTCCAGAAGCCCAAACAGATGGTTTAGTCGGTCCTGTGGAATTACAATCTCTTCATCCGATGTTGGCGAGAGTCTTATCTGTCAGCCAACCACAGCAACTTTCACCACCTACTCAAATAGGAGAATGGATAGTAATTGTCAGGCTAGAAAAACTACTACCAGCTCAGTTGGATCGGCAAATTCGTCAAAGATTGCTGAATGAGCGGTTTCAGACTTGGCTGCAAGGGCAAGTAGCTCCACAAAACTGGCAAATTAAACTATCAGAAGATATGCAATGACAACAGGTAATAAGTGAAAGATTAAAACGTCCTTGATTATATCATTTGCATGATAAAGATACCTAATCATATAAGTCAGGGATGAGTAAAAAGCCAACTTACACATTTGGGAAGGCTTCCAGCACAAAAAATATCCAAGGTGTAAAAATTCTAGAAAGAGTTTGTGCAGCTTTTTCTAATCCGTGAATCCCGGATAAATAACAAACAGCAGATTATTAAATCGAATAAATATGACTTATAATAGCGAATCCTTTGATCAATTTCTCCAGAGTATTGCAGGATTTGATCAACTATCAGCCCAGGAAAGACGCAATTTACTATCACAACAACAAGCTCTACGCTATCGCATAGGACAAAAAATCATTGGTAAAGAAAAACTACCAGATAGAATAGCCATTCTGTACGAGGGAAAAGTGAGACTGTTGGGATATCACCCCCAAACCCAATTACCAATTACCCTGAAAATCCTAGAACCAGGAGCAATAATTGGGGAAATTAGTTTGATGCGGCAGATTGCTTGTGAAACAGCGATCGCATCCACAGAAGTGATTTGTTTAACCTTGAGTACAGCAAATTATTTAAGTCTACTACGCCAAAATCCAGCCTTTGCTAATGATCGTCAAAACTGTAGTGACATCTCAGAAGTATTTGATATTCTCAGCTCACTGTTAGCACAACAAGCTAATGCCAATTTAAATCTCAAAGACATCAGTCAAGAAATTTTATCAGAGGCAAAAATTCATTACCTACCACCAGGAAAATCCTCTTTTACACAACTAGAAAGTGATAAAATTTGGTTTGTTAGTGGTGGTACAGTAGCTAATTTTCCCCCTAATTCTCCGTTAGAATCTAGTCATACTAGAGGAATGATTGAAGTAACAGGGAACAGTCCAGCACGGTTATTAGGTATCAATCCCCCAGATTTATCATTCCTCAATCCAGAACTAGTAGAGGCAGAACTAACATATAATCAACAACAAAACACAGATGAAATAGAAATTCCCTACGCCACAGTAGAAGAAGTTATTCCTTCCCAACGCCAAACACCATCAGAGAAAAAACACCACCAACAATACCCATTTTTTCGTGGCCAGGGGGAAATAAATTCTACCTTGGCTTGTTTGCAAATGCTGGCCAAGCATTTACAAGTTCCCTTGCGTAAAGAAGTAGTACGTCGGATTTTAAACGACAACATTAAACGTCATGGTAATATATCCCTTCAACTTTGTGCTTATGTGGGAGAATTAATTGGACTGAGATCCCAATTAGTAGATATTCCCGCCACTGCAATTACACGCATTCCTACACCAGCACTAATTCAATATCAAGATAGCTATGCTGTGATCTATGCAGTAGATGAAAATACAGTAGTTTTAGCTGTGCCATCAAAAGGAATAATTAATTGCAAACCAAGCAAACTACTGGAAGAAATAGCAACTGATGAAACCACATTACAACCACAAATGCGGGTATTACTTCTCGGTGCTACCCAAGAAACACCGCAACAACGCTTTGGGTTAAGTTGGTTTTTACCT
>NZ_BJCE01000372.1:0-3277 GCF_005402885.1 Sphaerospermopsis reniformis | reverse complement strand
TTATACAGGAAATTTCAGGAAATAGGGAATTGGGAATTGGGAATTGGGAATATATAGTAAGAATTTAGTTTTTACCCAGTCCCCAGTCCCCAGTCCCCAGTCCCCAGTCCCCAGTCCCCAGTCCCCAAAAAAATCTTGCCCGGAAAAACTGATGACAATAGCGGATCAGGTTGGATAATTTGTTAAAATTACACATCCATTTTGGGAGTCTGGTTAATGACAACAATTTTAGAAGCAAGTAGTATATATTTACTATCATCCCAACTATCATCCCATTTGCTGGCCGTAGCAGAAAATACAAAACAAGTTACCCCGGAATGGTTGCAAGCTTTTATTTTAGGTATTGTGCAAGGTATTACAGAGTTTTTACCGATTAGTAGTACAGCACATTTGTTAATAGTCACCAAAGTATTTGCTTGGAAAGAACTAGGTGCTAAAGATTTTGTGGATGCGATTCAATTTGGTAGTGTGATAGCGATATTATTATATTTTTGGTCACAAATTTCTAGTATTGTTACAGGTGCAATTGCCGCATTTCAAGATCAAGATTGGCAACGAGAAGAATGGAAAATATTGGTGGGTATTGCTGTAGGAACAATGCCGGCATTAATTTTGGGTTTTCTGTTAAAAGATGTTTTACCTGAAAGTGCATTAGTCATTGCTATAATGTCAGTGATCATGTCGATTTTATTGGGTTTGGCAGAAAAGGTTGGAACTCGCAAGCGTGGTTTTGATTCCTTACAAATTCGGGATGGTATTTTGGTAGGATTAGGACAAACTCTAGCTTTAATTCCTGGGGTTTCTCGTTCTGGTTCAACCTTAACTACAGCCTTATTTCTAGGATTAGAACGTGATACAGCAGCAAAGTTTTCATTTTTATTAGGGTTTCCTACTTTGACGATAGCTACCTTATATAAAAGTTTGAAAATTTTTCAGTTGTTTCAGGAAGGGCAATTACCAGATAATATAGTTTTATTATTAGTTATAGGGATTGTTTCCACCTTTATTTTTTCTTATTTATCAATTGCATTTTTGATTAGGTACTTACAAACAAAAAATACATTTGTGTTTGTTTGGTATAGATTAGCTTTTGGTTGTGCTATTTTATTAGCGATCGCCAACGGTTGGCAAGGATAAAATAAGCAGGGGGAAATTATTTGTATTTTCCCAATCACCAATCACCAATTACCAATCACCAATCACCAATTACCAATCACCAATTACCAATTACCAATTACCAATTACCTAATATATGTCTACCATTCAACCTGCAAAAATTACCAAGGTGCTACCCGAATCCATCGCTGCTGAAATTGGTTTTGAAGTTGGTGATGCGATAGTTGCCATTAATGGTACAAAACCACGTGATTTAATTGATTATCAGTTTTTGTGTGCAGATGAATTTTTAGAACTTGAAGTATTAGATACTCGCGGTAAAACTCATCAAATTGAAATTGAAAAAGATTATGATGAAGACTTAGGGTTAGAATTTGCAACGGCTTTATTTGATAATTTAATTCAATGTAATAACCGTTGTCCATTTTGCTTTATTGATCAACAACCACCTGGTAAACGTTCCAGCTTATATTTAAAAGATGACGATTATCGGTTGAGTTTTTTATATGGTTCTTATTTAACCTTAACAAATTTACCAGAAAAAGAATGGCAACGCATTGAACAAATGCGGTTATCTCCCTTATATGTTTCTGTTCATGCGACAGAACCAGAAGTGAGAACTAGACTATTAAAAAATCCCCGTGCTGGGCAGATTATACAACAACTTAAATGGTTTCAAGAAAGACGGTTACAAATTCATGCTCAAGTAGTAGTTTGTCCAGGAATAAATGATGGTGAACATCTAGAAAAAACATTAAGAGATTTGACATCATTTCATACAGGAGAAATACCAGCAGTAGCATCAGTAGCAGTTGTTCCTGTTGGTTTAACGCGATTTCGTCCTCAAGAAGATGAACTCGTACCTGTAACAAGAGAAAAAGCCAAAGAAGTAATTTCTCAAGTGAAATTACTGTGCCAAGAATTTAAACAAAAATATGGTTCTAATGTAGCTTGGTTAGCGGATGAATGGTTTTTAATTGCTGGTGCAGAATTACCAAGTGAAGCGGAATATGAAGAATATCCACAACTAGATAATGGTGTGGGTTCTATTCGCTTATTTATTAAACAATTTGCCCATGCAGCTAACGAATTATTACCAGCAAAAATCTTTCCTGCAAAAAAATTAACTTGGGTGGTAGGTAATGCAGTAGAAACGGCATTTAAACCACTGGTTAAACAGTTAAATAATGTAGAAGGTTTGGATGTAAAAATGCGTGCTTTATATAGTGATTATTGGGGGCAAAATATCAGTGTTACCGGATTATTAACCGGACATGATTTACTGTATCATTTAAAAGGGCAAGATTTAGGAGATGGTATTTTATTACCTAGTGTCATGCTCAAACATGGTGAGTTAATATTTTTAGATGATATGACAGTAGAAGAAGTATCGCGTCAGTTGAATATCAGTATATTCCCAGTTGCGGGAGTTGAGGAATTAATCAATACTTGTTGTCAGTAGACAGTTATCAGTTATCAGTTATCAGTTATCAGTTGTCAGTAGTACATCACCAATCGTTCGTTTTCAGACTCAATTTAAAATTTGGATGGGTACAGCAGCAAAGGAAAATCACTATCGAGTTAAAGTATGGGAAAATCAGTTGTTAACTATAGAAAGGTTATTGCGGTACGGTGAGAGGAAAGTAATCAATTCTAACTCAGGGTTAACAGTTCGTTAGGTTATTTATGTTAATCCTGCGGATATTATCAGTAATTGAATTTAATCAATCAGATTTAAGCTCTAAAATTATTAACTTGATATAAATTAATAATTTAGAGCCAGTTTGTCTAGAGATTGAAGTTACTGAAAGCATGATTATGCAAAATGTAAATTGTGCGATCGCCATTATAAATCCATTACTTGTCAGCACTATAATTTGAACAATTTGTGTTCTCTAATAAAACTTTATCTATCTAGAAAATATCGATATTTAATATAAATTTAATGGTGATTTTTAGGTAAATGAACCAGGGTAAGCTCATCTAATTTGGTATAAAATGAACTTGACAAAAGAAACAAGATAAGCAGCAGCAAGCAGAGAAAAATTTGACTTGACATGGGAGCAAAAGAAGTGAGATGAGGAGATAAGCTCCCCCTTCAACTCTAGGAATAAAGGTTTATGTCAGCAGGATTTGAAACTAAGTCAAGTGCTTCCAAGAA
>NZ_BJCE01000371.1:0-3279 GCF_005402885.1 Sphaerospermopsis reniformis | reverse complement strand
TAAAAGTAAACGCAATTGCAATACCTGTCGTACTGGTAGTTGTTTTGAGCGCGTAGGGGGATAATTGACTATCCCTTTTGAGCAAGTCTTAAAGAATCTGCGTGTCTTTAGACCGCAGAGTGTCAAGATTGTACATATCATCGGGATCATAACCCACATCACCGACAAAACAGAATAGACATCTCCAGAAAGGAAATTATGGAACCTATTTATGGGGGCAGGGCGAAGCTTATGGGATATCTAGATGTCTGATTTTTCCGTTAAATTATCGCCCATAAGCTTCGCCCCTACAAATTATGACAAATTAATAGATATCTCCGAAAATTACATAAGCATAACCTGAAACCCATTCGTAGGGACAATTCATGAATTGTCGCTACATCTTTTTCGGAGAAGTCTAATACATTCTATTGTGGAAATGTCTAATGATATAGCTAAATTTAAGGTTCTTTTTTCAAACACAAATTTATCCTTTGGTAGCATTACCAGTAGTGTTACCAGTTAGTCGTGTGTGGGTGATACTGGTCTTACTATGTATGCTGCTTGGTTGTAAATACTTTTATATGTTTGTTTACAAATCAGGTTTTGATCCTCCCAACCCCCTTGAAAAGGGGATCTAAAAATATGTGATACACCATGAGGACTTTTAAAATATCTTCTTATATTAATAAATGTTGCATTTTCTCATCTAAAGCTTAATCCATAACCAGCTTGCATCCAAATATTACTGAGATAGAAAAATTGATATTACTAAGTGCAAATATTGGAAGCATTACCACACAATAGTTACAGCATTTAACAGCTAATATTTTTAACTGATTTCTCAATAACTCGCTTATTGACAAATCAGCCAAAACTCATTTGCTGAAAACGTAAACTTTACGTTATATATGTCAGAGAATTTTTATATTAATCTCAATAACTCGCAGCAGTTGGACAATATTAAAATTAGTACCTAAATTAAATTATCTAATTCGGAGGTAATTAAAAATTATGAAACTTACTATAGAAATCAAGCGATTAGTTGAATAACAAAAATCATTTTTCAACTAACGTTATTTCCCAGGTGAATTTTGGAGAAAAACTGATGTTAAACATCAAAAATGAATTATTTGCTGAACTCACTCCTGAACTTGCTGCTAATATTAACGGTGGTCAAGGTGAACAAGGTGAACAAGGTGGTAAAGAGGATAAAAGTAAGTTCAATTACAGCAGATATCTCAAAGCATTGGGTATTGCTTACTTGAGTCCCCCAGAAGTTGGTAGCATCACAGATAAGGAAGCGTTGTTAGCCCAATACCAAGGCTGGGAAGACTAGCAAAATTGATTTATTTAGGGTTTGCTGAAAAAATGCAAAACGCAGATAAATCAAAAGTTTGAGGCTGATAAATAGGAAAAAAGTGCAAGGGTTTTGAAGGGTATACGTGAAAAAGTGTGCATTTTTTGGTATTTCGAGAGATGGAAAAGGAATTTTTAAACTTCCTCCTGACTCCTGACTCCTGACTCCTATCCCCTCATGGAAAGACTTTCTCAGCATGTCCTATTTATAGGCTTCTTCCACTAAGATTCAACTACTAAAAATAAATCCCGCTTTTAATCCAATTCATGAATAACCAGATACCCGACTTCTTTGAGAAGTTGTAGAGACGTTCCATGGAACGTCTCTACTTTATAGCATTTACCAAGTTAGTGAGGTACAGAGTTTTTTATCTTAGGGAATTGGGAATTGGGAATTGGGAATTGGGAACAGTAAATAAATTAGGGTGTACCTCATGAGACTGGGAAACGCTATATAACCAGATGTTTACTCAAAACAGCAAGTAATAGCTAACTCTGCATGATTGAATAAAACCTCTTTCTCCAGTTGATAAACTGGATATTGAGGTGTAATTTCTAATAAATTTTCGACTCTTGCCCTAGCAGCTTCTACTATTTCTTCATTTAAACTACCATTACTCAAACAATGAGTAAAATCTTCGGCTATTTTATAGGTTCTTTCTAGAGAGGAAGAATTGATATTTCGTGATACTATAAATAAATCACATCCAGCATTAAAAGCCCGTGCTACTGTTCCCGGACGCATGAACATATCCGCAACAGCTTTCATATCTAAATCATCAGAAACAATCACGCCCTTAAAATTTAATTCTTGGCGTAAAATGTGATTTAAAATAGTTTTAGATAATGTCGCTGGAACTTCTGGATCAATTTGCGGGAACAAAATATGTGCTGTCATAATTAGCGGTATTTGTTCCTGAATTAATGCTTGAAAAGGGATTAACTCTCTGTTTCGTAAATCTTCTAAACTTAAATTTAATATTGGTAACTCTAAATGAGAATCTGTGCTAGTGTCTCCGTGTCCAGGAAAGTGTTTAGCACAACCAAGTATACCCTCTTCCCTGAGTCCTTGATAATATTCCCGCGCACTCTGACTAGCAGTTTTGGGAGTGATACCAAAAGCGCGAGAACCAATAATGGGGTTTTGGGGGTTGGAAAAAATATCAGCGACAGGGGAAAAAGAAAGATTAATTCCCAGTGATTTTAATTCTATAGATGTAGCTTTGGCTACTTGATAAGCTTGGGACTTCACCAAATAAGCACAAGGAAAACGAGTAATAGGAAATGGAGTTCTGACAACCCTTCCACCCTCATGATCGAGGCTGGTAAATAGAGTTTTCCGTTCAGTATATTCTTTAATTTGTTTAAGTAAATCTTTAAACTTCTCTAACCAAACTGGATAAGGAACACCATCAAGAAAGTTTTTAGCGAAAAAAATCACCCCCACGGGTTTTAACTCACTCAATGCCCGCTTATCATCATCACTAAGAGTTGTACCAGAAACACCAAGAATTAAATGATTACCAAATTTTTGTAAATCTTTCATATTCAGGAGGCAGGAGGCAGGAGGCAGGAGGCAGGAGGCAGAAGGCAGAAGGCAGAAGGCACGAGGCAGAAGGCAGAAGGCACGAGGCAGAAGGCAGAAGGCAGGAGGCAGAAGGCAGGAGGCAGAAGGCAGAAGGCAGAAGGCAGGAGAAAGTAAATATTTCCTGTTTCCCCAGTCACCAGTCACCAGTCACCAGTCACCAGTCACCAGTCACCAGTCACCAATCACCAGTCACCAGTCACAGGTCAGTAGACCGGCGTGACGAGAAACAGAACGCAGAGCCGTCGCGTCGGGGAAGATCGCGTAGGTACTTAGAGACAGATCAGAACGACGACGAATACGACATCACACAGCGTCGGACTCTCACCATCAGCGACCAGACCTCTCTCGTCTTC
>NZ_BJCE01000370.1:0-3295 GCF_005402885.1 Sphaerospermopsis reniformis | reverse complement strand
CAGGTATGTCAAGAATTACCATCAAGACCAATCACACTATGGGACATTGAATACGGATGTGCGCCATTCGTGATCAAAACGGCTGAGATTAATGCAGATAAACTGATGCGCTTGCGTTCCAACCTGTTGACCTTTGTGTGGGGTAGCTTTACCTTTACCAAAGCGGGGAAGCTGGGTAATTAGATGGGATGGTTGGTTAGTAAAAGTTTAAAATAGCGATTATACTTTATAAACTAATCAAAAGCTAATTCTAATCTGGCAACTATACTTTTAACAGTTTCTATACATTCCTCAAAAGTAGGGCATTCATCTTCTGTAGCGTAGGACATCCCCTTTACAAATCTTGTGTATTCCTCATGGTAAATAGGATCTGATTCTAACTGCTCAAACATCTTTGGTAATAATTCGACTTTAGGTATAGATAAAGATTGAATTTGCCCTCTGTTGCTATTAACATCTTCTTGCATAAATTTAGAAACCAAACTTGAAAAGTTTTGGTCATCTTTAATCATGAGATTTAATGCTGTTAAATCATATAAATGGCGAATGATAGATGGATCATCGTGTTCATTTTCTCGATTTCTAGTCAAAATTCGCCAAGTTAAAGCACTTAATTTTTCTGCGGCTGTTTCTACAGGTGAACAACAAGCAATTGATGGAACTTCTGGTGGTAATCCCATTGCTTGAGATATAAAAGATGTTAAAGATTTTTCTTCAAAAGGTAAGACGAGCGAGGTAAATTTGATATCTAATTTTATATAAGGACGAAGCGCAATATCTTGTTTAAAATTTTGTTGGTAAGTAATACTGCAAGTAACTTGACTATTTTTATCACGAGCTTTTATCTCGTTCTCATTCAATGCCCAATCTGAACTACTGTTACGAATTACATCTAAAATTTCGTTTTTATATTTGCTGCGTTCGTTCCGAGTGGGTTCTAAAATCGGTAAAATAACCTTGAAATCAAGGTCTTCTGAAAAACGTTGAATTAAACCAAATCCTTTAGATAAGCTAGTCCCACCCGCAAAAACTAATTTCATACCAAGCTTATCAACGGTAATCAAGGCAGCTATTATTCTCATAGCATACCAATCCTTTTCAACAAAGGAAGGATCAACGCCTAGATCACTGGCAATAACTTCTAATAAGATTGGATCAATAGACGCACTCACAGGATATGGATTAACCAACGTATTCAAAGGTTACAAATTTACCATCGTAACCAAATTTAGGGGGAATTGGAATAGGTTTTTTAACCCCAATAACCCGTCCGGTGGGGACTTGGGTTGTCCGTCCTTCGTTGTAAGCTTTGTCATAGCTTGACGGTACAACTTCTATGTTCAAATATTCCAAAAACTCAGTTGCCAATTCACGTAATGCTTTACAAGGCACTACGCGCTTTGATAGAGGAGAGATAACTGCTTTAGCATAGCAATTCTCACTCATTTTGATTATTTTACCTTCTGTTTCTAGCTGATCAAAAACAGTCCTAACTTGGCTGTCAGCCGCAATATCTTTAAAATCCGTAAGCATAAAGACATTACGGGGGCTATCGCCGATTTTTCGAGCTATTCCGTCTTTTACTGAGTTAAGGGTTTTCATCTTTTTAGTCTCTTATTACGGAGATCAAATTCATTCGCAAAACCCTGTTATGGGTTTGATTGAGTTTGAGTAGGTTTTATTTTATACCTCTCAATTACTTGAGATATGCTGGATATAAAATAGTAATGATATTATTTTATATCTTTTCAGAAGAATAACATTACTATTAAAATCACAGCTTAGAACTTTTCGCTTCTAAAGATTTAAGAACACGCTTAATAAAATCTAAGTTTGTTTAGTCTATATCCTTGTATTTTCTGGTGTAGAAAGGTCGGTAAATTCGTGATTACCAATCTGAGCGCCCTTAACTTCACCCTTAGAGGGTGTTTGAAAAGTTTTTGGCAGTCAAAATTTAAGCAAGTCGCCTCACCATAATACGGATCATGGCAAGGTAGATAAAAGTCTCAGAGGTTTCGGGTAATAACTCATAATCTCTGACTAATCGCCGACACCCCATCAACCAACCGTAAGTGCGTTCCACCACCCAACGTTTTTTGAGTAGAGGAAGGCCCCTTGGTCTGCTCTGGTCGAAGAACTACCTGAATAATCCAACGACAAAAATCCATGACCCACTGCATAAACGGCTCACCGTCAAAACCACCATCTACCCAGATAGTTGTCAGACGAGATACCTGGTGTGGAGATTTTTGAACCCACATTCCGCAGATGTGACCCAGATAATTGATATTTTTGAAAAATCCCAACCAGAAAAATTTTATTTACCTAATTTTTCTGTTTGATTTTAACTTTATCTGCCAAAAAATAGAGAATATTACTAAAATTAATTCCATGAGGTTTTAAAATAGATTCTCTCTTTCAATGAAAGCAGTTATTTTTTGTAAAATCAACATGACAATTACAGCCAAGAATATTTCTATCTTCGCTAAGAATTTCTATTTACTAATTTTATCGTCAACTATATACATCTTTTTAGTCAAATAAACTCTCATCAAATAATTAGATAATATTTACTACAACTCTTTCCTAAATACCTAACTATCTTTTCACGTTCCTCTGTTAAATTACTCATTTGTTTTTGTCCATTTATGATGACTAAATGTACAGCTTGAAACATCTGAAATACCCACCTCATTGTCGGTTTATTTGTGATTTTTTTAACTTGATTTCTAATCCCATCATCAAATTTAGCTAGTTCTTGCCTTAACTTTCTTTGTGCCAGGTTATAGACTAACAAACACAATCCCATTATCATTGCTATTGCTTCTACTCTTTCCGGGGTTTTCACAAATACGCTTGATGTAAAAAACAACGGATCTTTCAAAAACCTAAATCCTCTCTCATTAGATTGTTGCGCTTTATATTCCTCTAATACCTGCTCATCACTCAATTCATTTTTATCTAATATATTCGTCGCTAATATAAATCTTCCTGCTTTAATTTTTTCTGCTTCTATTGCTAATTCGGAAGTTTCTATCTTACCTGTAATTTGATATTTTATTTGATGGGGTTCGGCTAATTTATTTGGTCTACCTGCTGTTTTATATTCTGCCTTTTCTCTGTATTCAATTTCTTTTATTTGGTGATATTTCCAGGATTTTGATAGTTTTTCTATTGCTTTCATCTCTGGTTCTCTTTCTAATTTATTCTCTTCTGTTTCTGGTTTTGTTTTTTCTATTTCTTCTGTTTCTTTCTTGTACTCTCCTTCTACACTCATTGATGTTCCATCTAGATG
>NZ_BJCE01000369.1:0-3321 GCF_005402885.1 Sphaerospermopsis reniformis | reverse complement strand
CCTGCCCCCTGCTGTATCATGAGTAGATCCGGGGGCGGTAATCTCGGTCTGATGGGAGTTCCCCCATAAAAGACAGGGCGTTTAAATCCCGTCGTTCTCCCGGATAGAGGAGAACTACAGGTAGATTGTTAGTTTTACCGTCAATGTGCTTCAGCAGTGCCGATGAACGAAAAAACGGGTACAGAGAACCAGCACGCCCCAAAAAAATTAAGGTGCGGTCAGATTGATCTGGATGTTCGTTACTGAACTCATTAATGAGTGTAATTACATCCTGAGCAATACCACTAGATCCTTCAATATATAGTGATATTTTATCCTTTAAATGATTAAGTGCGCGGTCTGGGTCTTTTTTATATAAACGCTGCTCGGTACGAATTAAACTATCTAAAATTCTTGGTTCTTCTCGCCGGAGTCGGTCTAACAATAAGCAATGTAGGGAAATTAACAATACATTCCAACCTTGGCTTTTGAGGTCATCTGTTAAGCGGCGAATGCGATCGCGCAGTTTAAATTCGTCACGGGGGTCGTAGTGTAAAATTGCAAAGCGGTAATTCCGCATGGTGCTAATTTTCGGACCTGTGGCATCAAGAAGGTCATTTTTCAGTGAGGCGATCGCATTATCTAATGAAGGATTTTCAAATAAATTACCCGTCATGGTCTGACTCCCATTGCAAACCCAAAAATTCCCTTCCCCAAACTTTTAAATCAGCATACTGCCACCCAAAATCATAAAGTTCCCCCATGCGGTTAAAGGTAATTCCTGGCAAGTTACGTAAACGCTGTTCTAAAAAACTTGCGTTTAAACCAACAGAGTTAAAGTAAGGGTTATTAATTAGAGTACCTGTAAAAGAAAGATGATGTAAAAAATAAAGCCAATAAGCTAAAGCTTCATCAGTGACTTTGGGGTATTTCAGTTGACGCTTACCGGAATTGTCTGAACACAATCCTGCATCAGCACTGGCCGCAATTAAACCAGTTGCCATTCTTAGAGTTGTTGCAGCTGACCATTCACTTTCTAGTTGCTGAGTTACCCAACGCGCTACTATATCTCTATCAATACTGGGGTTTGGCTGCTGGCGACGCTGTTCTAAAAAAACACCAGCAAAATTACGATACATGGGGTCAGTCAGTTGTAAATGCCAATGACAAATATTCTGGCGTGTAGTGGGGTTACTGGGTTGCCAGTGTCTCAAAATCTCTAAGGTGATGGGATAAGCTGCAAAGCGATGGCTAAATTCTACTAACAAACTGCGAACCCTGGCCATGCTTTTACTACCAAACCAACGTTCCTCAAAAGCTACCACTGCCAGCTTTTCCTTTGGTATATCTATTCTGAAGTGTTCCCAATAAGCTCGACTTTCTTCTAAGGCTAGGGATGTCCGCAGCAACCGAGTATGAAATTGATGAGACTCTTCGCCGTACAACATGGATTTAGTCAATTCTTGGTTGACGACTGGAGAGGATGTATTTTTTTTAACCACAGAACTTAGTGCTTTTGCAACCGATAAAATGGCATAGTATAACTATCCGTTAAGGGTAGCAAAGCCGCAGCTAATTTTTTTGCTTGCTCTTCCAAAGCTTCTGGCATTTCTCCCACTATTTCCCGTCCATTGGGGACTACTTTAAAATCTACGGTTCGATTAGGAAGTCGAATTGCATCTTCAAATTCGGCTTTTGAGAAGGGTTTGGTGATATCTAAGGGTAAGTGAGGTAAGGCTTCTAGAGGTTGTTTATGACTGCGTTTGTGAAATGCTAGACGTTCTGTTAACTGTTCATCTACAGTAAAACCCCAGAAAAAAAGCGATCGCATTGCGTCTGATTGAGCCATTTCTTGACGTTTGTGCTTATCTACCTGAATTGCTGCTAAACGCACCGCCTCTAATGATGACCATTGATGTGTCTTGGGGAAAAGCCTTCCAAATAAATCACCGCCACCATATTCATCAATTAAATCAGTGCGCCACCAGTCTAAACGCTTAGGTTCACAAATTCCTTCCCCAGCCCAGGCGACTATGATTTGCAGTGCCAGAACTTGATCTAGTGTATTTTTAGTAACTGTAACAGTAGGCATGGAGTAATTTTTAACTGGATACGTCATCCACAAATTTTATGATATTTGAGCTTCCAACGGTGGCGGTTTACGCTTCTGCAACAAAAGAAAGAAACACCCAAGTTGCTACACCATGCTATGGGAGTGAACAGCTTTTACCTATAAGTAGATAGGTTTTTCATCAAATCAAAAGTTTGCCCAATTCCACAATAGACATTTGCAGACTGACTTTTGTCTTTGTTCTCTCAACCTCTTGCTGACGGAAACCGACAGCTAATTACTGATGACTGATAGTTGAACACTTACTAATTGTACACAGTTATTTCATTTAACAACCATTCAAAAGCAATTTACAATCACGCTGATTAATTGCAATTTTCCCTAACTCCAAAATTACAGCCAGTGGCACATCAACAGATTTAGCTGCCTCAGAAATAGTAACTTTATTAGTGCGTAACAATGCTAAAACCTGCCGCACTTTAGAAACAACAGGATCATTTTTCTGAGTATAACCTCGATTAATAGCAATTTTTAGCCCATTTTCAATATCATCAACTGTAGCAGTGCGATTTTTATCTATTAATAATTTCTGTTGTCCAGGAATTGCATTTGCAATTTGAATACCAACATAATCTGGTTTTCCTCGATGGGGTATGATATCAAAATTGTAAAGTCGCTTTTGTCCTTGAGAATCTACAGTTTGAACGAGCAAATTAGTAATATTAGTAGAGGTAACTTGGGGAAACTTCAAAGTTTTGATAACTCTTAAAAAAATGGTTGTAGCTTTTCCACTGTTTAAATCTGCATCTGTAGTGTAGACCAGTCGTGAAGGATCTGCTAATAAAATGTAAGCAATAGTTTCATCAGTTTGACTAAAACTGATAGGTGTAGCACGTCCAGGAGTGACTTTCACTTGAATTTTATTGTTAACAGCTATATCCCTTTCAATCAAGCGATAAGCAGAAGTTTGTGCTTGAACAACAGGCACTATTGCACCACACAATAATACACTAATGGTAATTATTTTTAAAGCAAATGGTTTCATATTAATTTGAGATTTTGAATTAAAACTTTTGATTTATCTAAAATGTAAGTCTTCAGTCGTTAGCTATCAGGAAAAGGCTATAGATTGACTAAGCAGAAGCAGGGTAAGCTCATCTAATTTGGTATAAAATGAACTTGACAAAAGAAACAAGATAAGCAGCAGCGAGCAGAGAAAAATTTGACTTGACATGGGAGCAAAAGAAGTGAGATGAGGAGATAAGCTCCCC
>NZ_BJCE01000368.1:0-3367 GCF_005402885.1 Sphaerospermopsis reniformis | reverse complement strand
TTTATTATCTGAAAGTGACTGGAAATCTATCCAAGAAACTCTATATTTACTTTCTATTCCAGGGATGAGAGAATCAATTAAAGAAGGATTAGCAACACCTATTGAAGAGTGTGATGGTGAATTAGATGAATATGAAAAAACCATCCTGTAAATCCTCAAATCCTCGACATCCTGATTCAGACAAAAAGTGACAATCTATAATATAATATAATTACATTATAATCCTAGAGGTAACACTATGACTATTGAACAAGCAGTTTTAGAAAACTTGCGAGAATTACCAGCACATAAACAACAAGAAGTTTTAGATTTTATTCAATTTCTCAAACATAAATTACCAGCAGAAAAACCTACTTTTAATTCTGACGGTGAAAATTTCTGGAAAATGACCTTGCGATTTCGAGAACGGATGGAAAGAGAGGGTATAGAATTTACAGATGAGGATTTTGCAAGTCTTAGAGATCGCAGTCCAGGACGAGAGGTAGAACTGTGAGTTTTCGTTTTCTTTTAGATACTAATATTATTTCGGAAATTAACAAAAAAATCCCAAATAAATTAGTAGTTGATAAAATGAATCTGTATCAAGATGAAGTAGCTACAGCTTCAGTAGTTATTCATGAATTATTATTTGGGTGTTTACGTTTACCGACTGACTCTGGAAAAAGACGTTTTTTAGAAGATTATATCGAGGAAATACCTGCTAAAATACCAGTGTTTGATTATGATATAAATGCTGCAAAATGGCACGCACAGGAAAGAGCTAGATTATCCAAAATTGGTAAAACACCTGCTTTTATTGATGGACAGATTGCGAGTATTGCATTTTCCAATAACTTGATTTTAGTAACAAATAATGTGACAGATTTTCAAGATTTTGAGGATATTGTGATTGAGAATTGGTTTGTTTTGGTTGATTAGTGCGATAGCTTGCTGTGTCCAGATAGCTTATCTCGTAGGGTGCGTTAATGAAATGTAACGCACCGTTTTTTATTAAAATTTAACTGTCTGAATCAGGATAACCAGGATTAAAGGATTAACAGGATAATATTTGATATTGATATTCACAGAATATCCCGAAGGGTGTCCTGATTCAGACAAAAAAATGATATACTAAAATATAGTGATTCAAGCAACTTAGCTATATAAAAAAATATGTTAACCCTGAATTACCCGCATATTGAAAAAACCGAAAATCAACCAGCAAGATTAAAGCGTTTTCCCAGAATTAGAGTAACGCAAATTGTGATGGATTATCTTGCTTATGGTTGGTCAGTAGAAGAAATGTGTCGTCAACATCCTTATTTAACTCAAGCTGAAGCTCATGCTACTATGGGTTATTACTTTGACCACCAAGAAGAAATTGACCAAGAAATTAAAGAGGAATGGGAACAAGTACAACAAAGCAAAAATGAATTAGTATCATCTCCATTTTACAACAGAATGAAAGCCAAAGGACTGTTGTAAATGACCATTGCTTTATATATGGATGTTCATGTACCTCAATCTATTACATCACAATTGCGTCGTCGGGGTGTGGATGTATTAACTGCTTTTGATGATGAAACCCAAGAACTTCCTGATGATAAATTATTAGAAAGAGTGACAGAAATTAAACGAGTTCTATTTACTCAAGATATCCGTTTTCGAGTTTTAGCGGAAACTTGGCAAAAAGAAGGAAAACAGTTTTCAGGATTAATTTTTGGACATCAACTAGGTGGTACAATTGGTCAATTTGTGCAAGATTTAGAATTTATTGCTAAAGCTTCAGAGATTGATGAATGGATGAATGTCGTTGAATATATTCCTTTTAAATAATACTGCTCTTAGGGTGCGTTAATCAACTTTATTTAATGCACCATTTTTTATTATTTTTATAATATATTGCACTGTCAGAATCAGGATAACCAGGATTAAAGGATTAACAGGATTATATTTTTGATTTTGATATTTTGGAATATTTGAATTAGCGTAATTTCTGAAAATGTAGATGAATATTAAAAAACCATCCTGTAAATCCTCAAATCCTGGACATTATCTCGACTTACTTCGACTTACTTCGACTGCGCTCAGTACAAGTCGCTCAGTACAGGTCGCGGTAGTTGAGCGTAGTCGAAACTCGATAACCACCTGATTCAGACAAATTCCCATTACCATTAATAAAATGATATAATATCAACTACTAACTATAGCAATCATCAAACCATGCTAGAATTAATGCCATTATTAAATAAATTAAGTCGGGCTGAAAAATTACAAATTATCCAATATTTAGCCTCTCAATTAGTACAAGAAGAATCAGAATTAATTAAACCAGGAATGTCTTATCCTGTCTCCTCTCCTTATGATGCTTTTGAAGCTGCAAATATAATGTTAAAAGTGTTAGAAGCAGAAAATAGCAATCATGAATAATACACATAAATACTCATTTACTACTTATGATCCTTCCTTGGGAGAAGCAGGTTTTAGACCATATCTACCAATTATTTTAACTTATCGTGGACAAGAATTACAGACTACTGGTTTACTGGATACGGGAGCAACTATTAATGTTTTACCTTATCAATTAGGATTAGATATTGGTGCAAATTGGGAAGATTTAACAACCTCTTTACAATTGACAGGTAATCTTGCTCAATTTGAAGCGCGTGTACTGGTTGTATCAGCTAAAGTAGCAGATTTTGAACCTGTAAAATTAGTATTTGCTTGGACTCAAGCAACTAATGTTCCTTTAATTTTGGGACAAGTTAATTTTTTTATGGAATTTAATGTTTGTTTTTATCGTTCTCAACTTTCTTTTGAAGTATCTCTCAAAGATTAATTTATTATGAATGATGAAGTTTTGGCAGAAATTCGGAAAATCAGAGATGAAGAAGCTAAGTCATTTAATTATGATTTAGCCACTATTTGTGCTGATTTAAGAAAAAAACAAGCAACCAGTGGAAGACAGATTATTTCTATTCCCTTGAAGACAGTGGTAAAATTACGCTGATTTTTTAGGGTGCGTTAATGAAATGTAATGCACCGTTTTTTATTAAAATTTAACTGTCAGAATCAGGATAACCAGGATTAAAGGATTAACAGGATAATATTTGATTTTGATATTCTGGGATATTAAAATTAGCGCAACTTCTGAAAATACAGATGAATATTAAAAAACCATCTTGTACATCCTCAAATCCTGGAAATCCTGATTCAGACAATTCAATTGTATGCTATTATTTATTATAATAATGTAATCTCAAAAAAGATTATGATTTCAATCAATCAAGCACAACAGCAACTACAGGATTTAATTGATTCAGTTAATCAATCCCATCAACCTATTATTATTGCAGGAGAAAATAGCAACGCAGTTTTATTATCTGAA
>NZ_BJCE01000367.1:0-3385 GCF_005402885.1 Sphaerospermopsis reniformis | reverse complement strand
CAGAAACTTAATTGGAACACAATCGCGTCTGGCTAAGGCGTGAAAGTCTACTGAGGGATAACTGCTCCCATGCTCCCGTTGAAGTAGAAAGTAAAGTCTAGTTTTGTCTAGGTTTTATATAGCAGAAAAATAGTTATGGGGCTGGAGATGTGGGGAACAAACAGGGGAGCAGGGGGAAGTTATAGCTCACAAGGGTAGGTATTTTACATTGTCGTGAGGGCAAGACTTGGAGGACAAGGCAGACAAGGTGACAAGGGAGGAAATACGTAACAAGAATGTACACTTGGTAACAAAGATTGAGGCTAAACAGACCTTGTTTTGTATAAAATCTTCCTTGTCTACAATACCTCCTTGTCTTCGGTGGTCCTGCCTCAACAGATAATATTAAAAACCTACCCCTGTGAGGGAAGTTATAGGAGGCAGGATGTAGGAGGCAGAAGGCCGTTTTGGAAAAAATTTTGGCTTTCAAAGGCGTTAGCGTAGCGGGACGAAGTGCGGTTTTAGACCCGATTTTTTTGATAAAAATAAAGCTATAGCCGTAGTTGTAGACAGAGTAGTTAGGACATCAATTGACCATGAAAGTCTTACTAAAATAGGGTTTTACCCTTGACTCCTGACTCCTGCTATAAAACTGTGTTATTTACTACTTGGCTATTATATTTTTCCGTTTTGGCCGCTGGAGCATAGGAGCATAGATTTTACCTAAAGGTGAAAATAGAAGTAGAAGTTTGATATCATACTAGCTAATGACGGAAATTCTACATAATTTATTGTTTTCATCTATTTGTTTTTTGAGGTTTAAGTTCACAAGTTGGCTAAGGCGATCGCCTCCATTGTCTTTTTTGCTGTCAATCTTGGGCAAATGATTCTGTTTGGGTCTGCATCAGCGGCAAATTCATCAAAATTATAGATATGGATACATCAAAATACCTGATCATGCAGTATCTTGATTTCAGTGGCACAAAAAATCAACCACTAAAAACAATCCAGCAGATGAAAGTCCAGGAATTTGCCAAAAATACCCTGTGCTTTAGCTAGGTGATTGTAAAAACAAAATGCTAAAGTTAAAAATGATTGGTTTGAAACTTTTAGTAACTGGCTGTCAAAAGTCCCCATCCCGAAAACACCCAACGTAATTTTTTAGGTTAGGTGTCTGAAGATAGAACAGAGACAGTGTTTTTACTAATGATTCAACACTCTCAAGCAGAGTCACCAATTCAGTCATGTTACCCGAACCACGTTGGCATGGGTTTTTGGAAAACTTGGTTTAGTAGTTCTGAATCTGTAGCGACAAATAAAACGACCGCATTTGATGAGTATGGACGGGGAGATAAAGGTAACTCTAGCGCCGGAAGCGACAGTATCGTTTTTAGCACTGAACGCGATATCGACCTGTATGAACTAGAAGAACTCTGTGATGCGGTGGGTTGGTCGCGTCGTCCTCTGAGAAAAGTAAAAAAAGCCATTGAACATAGTTTTCTCGTCGCGTCTATGTGGCAAGTACGAGGAAATAAAAGGCGTTTAATTGGTTTTGCCCGTGCTACCTCAGATCATGCTTTTAATGCCACTATTTGGGATGTGGTAGTTCATCCAGACTTCCAAGGTCAAGGTCTGGGAAAGGCATTGATGAAATATGTCCTCAAAAAACTCAGAAGTGAAGAAATTAGCAATGTTACTCTCTTCGCTGACCCTCATGTTGTAGATTTTTACCGGACTATGGGTTTTATGCCTGACCCAGAGGGTATTAAAGGGATGTTTTGGTATCCTCAATGATCCTCAAGCAAACAAAACAGGTTGCCGCCATAAATTCGCTATCATACCTAAGATGTGCTATTATTGTTTGGTTGAGCAATGAGCTTTAATCTAGCAGGATCAACTTTTTCAGGCTTAGTCAACAGAAAAACTCTTATTAAGGAAGTGATTTGATTTTTTTCCCTGTAAGGGGTTGGCAATCTGTTTTTAGTATGATATAGTTAGAAAGATGCTTGAGCAAAACATAACTTTTGTTATGTGCAGCTAAACTATCAACAGTGAAAATTTTTCGGGATGTAGCGCAGCTTGGTAGCGCGCCTGCTTTGGGAGCAGGATGCCGCAGGTTCAAATCCTGTCATCCCGATTTTAGATAAATATTAAGATTATGGTAGAACTGTTAACTTGCTATAAATTCACTAATATTTAAGCTTCTCCGGTCTAAAGACGCGGAGATTTCTGAAGAGTCCATAAACGAACTTTCTTAGGCTGACTTAAACAGCCTCTACTGATTCCGCTAAGATCAATTCCTAGCATCACCGCTACTTTTCTCAAAATATTAGCAGCACCATTGCAGTCTGCATTAATTTTGAACCCATCAGAAGTTTTATATACTCCACGACTAACTCGTTTCCCGCTTGCTTCCCACCCTTCGGGTTTCGGTTGGTGAGCGAAGTCGAACCATTCACCGAATTTAGGCATATTGTCAGCATCAAGAAACGATGATTGAGAAGTATATGATTCTTCTGTTTCTATAAAATCTATTCCGTATTGTTTACATAATTGAGCAATACGGTCTTTTAATTTTGCTGTGGGAATTTGAACGAACTTCTGATTGTTTTTAGCTCCCAAATCAATACTATCTTTTTGTCCTTTATTCCATCCAAAAACAATAGTACCAATCTTGTTTTCAATGCAGTGGTTGATGACTATCTTTGTAGCTTTGTTAACTGCATCACGCATTTGTCGGTTTCTTTTTTCCGTGATAGCAGCTAATCTGTTAGACCAAAAACCCTGCGGTTTATCGCTTTTAAGTTTAGCTACTAATTTGTTGTACCACTGATTTAAACTTTTTAAATGAAGCCCATCAACAATAAATGATGTACCTAGATTAGACACACAAGTTAACCAGTTATTCAACCCGTGGTCAATCCCTAAAACGTTATTTTTATCAACATCAGATTTTACTTCATCCACCTGATAGACAAATTCTGCATAAAATTGTCTATTTCTAGGCAGAATGCGTACTTCTCTGATTGATTTAAAATCAAGGTTGGATGGCATTGATAGGCAAAAAGAATCTATCCCAAACCATGCCTTAACTTTCGTTCCTAAAGGAAACCTAATCATGCCATTAATCAATTTTAATGACCTACCTGTAAAAGTAGCTACAGTCATAACACTTTTACAGTAATTGGGTAATTTTGGTTTCTGGGAAACCTCACCTTTTTTTGCAGCTTTTAGTAGCCCAATGTACGATTTAAAAGATTCAGCTACACTGGTCAGTATTTGCTGGGAAGTATCAGAATACAATGCCTGATAATGAATGCTTTTCTGATAAGTTCCTAGTTGTTTATGCAAATCCACTCTACTGGGAATACAACCAGTTTTAAAGTACATCTGCCTAGAATAGTAA
>NZ_BJCE01000366.1:0-3427 GCF_005402885.1 Sphaerospermopsis reniformis | reverse complement strand
ATGGGTGAGTAAGGAAAGAAAGGGGAGGGGATAGCAAGAAGAAAAAAGAAGAGAGGAGTATGAGGGTATGGAAAAAAGGTATGAGGAGGAGTGGCGAACGGTGTGGAGGGATGGGGGGAAGTAGGAGAGGCGAGGGTTATGGGGGAAGGTGAGGCATTATGAGTTGCGTATGGTATGGCAGGAGGTGTGGCGTACAGTGTGGCGGGAGGTGTGGCAGTAGGTGTGGCGTACGGTGTGGCAGGAGGTGTGGCAGTAGGTGTGATGGTAGGTGTGGGGATGGGTGTGGTGATGGGTGTGGGGATGGGTGTGGTGATGGGTGTGGCAGTAGGTTCGGTGTTTTTACGTCTAGAAAATTGGTTGCTTGGTTTACCTTTTAACCTGCGTTACCTCAAAAATGGCAGTTTTTTACTACCCAGAATTACTCTTATACCCTTACCATATCTTGATTCACGCTTAAAAAACTGGTTATTACAGGACTGGGAAAATGGCATACATAATGTTAATCAACTATTAGCATATACCATGCAATTTATTCCTGTCATTAAAGCAGTGAATAAGGCACTGGAAATAAAGCCAGAAGAACAAATAATTTGGTCAGTTTCCCAGTTAGCAAATAATCCTTTTGATTGGCAATTAATAGAATATATTTCAGATTTGAAACAGCCTTCAACCAAAAAACCCCATCGTGCTGCTGCGGCTGGTTTTTGGTATCTGCATGAAAAACAACCCACTAAAGCCACAAAAGCCTTTGAAGTGGTTCGTTCTCTTCTCTATGGAGAAGAAATGTATATTCTTACCAAAACTCTGGCGGAATTTAATGAAATTAAAGGATTAGATTCTATTGCTAACCTACCAATACCTACATTCCCCACATCAGATTTATTACGTCCTGTTACTTGGCAAACATTAGATAGATTTGTCAAAGTAATTGAAGATGTAAAAATTATAAATCGCAGTGTCTCCCGTGCATCTCGTTCTTGGGCTTTAAATCGCGCATTAGGTGAACTGACAATTATTTTAAATACAGCCGACACCCTACCGAAAGCAGAACAGGGATTAATTATAAATATTGCCAAAAATTGGCAACAAAGACTATTACAAATTACTGGTGAAGTTGGGAAAATTTCTATTACTGAACGCGTACGTAGTCCTTACGTTACGGGCGACCCTGTAATGGGTAAGTTGTTTGTTGGTAGAGAAGATATTATTAGACGATTAGAAGAAATTTGGTTAAGAAGTCTTCAACTCCAGTCTGTAGTGATTTATGGTCATAGACGCATGGGTAAAACTTCAATTTTACGCAATGCTGCTAATTCTTTAGATAATCAGGTCAAAGTTGCTTATGTGAATTTACTCAAGTTAGGAGATGTAACCCAAGGTGTGGGAGAGGTGTTAATGGCTATTAGTGATGAAATTTCCCAAGTTGTGAATATTTCCCCTCCTAATGATGATGATTTATTAAAACTACCTTACCGCACATTTAACCGCTATTTTGAAGAAGTAATTAAAAATTTATCTTGTGGGTTAATTATTGCCTTAGATGAATTTGAAAAAATTGAAAATTTAATTAAAGCGGGAAAAATCAGCCCAGATTTTATGGATTTATTGCGTAGTTTAGTACAAGCAGATGATCAAGTAGCTTTTGCTTTTGCAGGGTTGCACACTTTAGATGAAATGACCGCAGATTATTTTCATCCCTTTTTTGGAAGTGTGACTAATATTCATGTGCCTTTTCTCAGTCGTGGTGCAACTGGTCAAATTCTCGCTAACCCAGCTATTGAAGATTTTTTATTAGACTACACACCAGAAGCAATAGATAAAATTTATGATTTAACCCACGGACAACCTTATTTAGTGCAGTTAATAGGTTATCATTTAGTGCGACTATATAATTTTGTGTTTGAACAAGGAAGAAACCGCGACCCAGTTTTTACAGTGGAAGATGTAGAAGC
This sequence comes from Sphaerospermopsis reniformis, assembly GCF_005402885.1. Classification (NCBI taxonomy): domain Bacteria; kingdom Bacillati; phylum Cyanobacteriota; class Cyanophyceae; order Nostocales; family Aphanizomenonaceae; genus Sphaerospermopsis; species Sphaerospermopsis reniformis. Next base: position 1,475 of record NZ_BJCE01000366.1, on the reverse strand, counting down.
AGTTGTGAATGAACCGGATTTTTTTACCGGAGGTAGGAATTATTTTCATGGTGTGTGGAGTCAAGCTGGGGAAAATGGTAATACTCAACAAGTAATTTTAAGTCATCTGGCAAAATCTCCCCAAGGGTTAAGTTTAAATGATTTGGTTGAGTTGACGGGAATAGATGAAAGTAATTTACAGACAGCTTTAGATACTTTAACCCGTCATGATGTGATTGCAGAAAATCAGGGAAGATGGAGAATTATTGTCGAGTTATTTCGGCGTTGGGTTGAAAAATCACATCCTTTAAATTTAGAATCCTAAAATCACACTTAAATACTATTAGGGTCTACACCCAAAGCCTTTAATTTTTCTGCTAGTAATTGAGCGCGAACTTCTGCATTTTCAGCGCGTTTTTCTGCTTGTTTTGCCCGTTCATCACCAGTTAGTAAAACATTACCATTTTGATCACACCAACGCAACCAAGAATCATTTCTACCTTCAAATTCTCCATTCCATAATGTTACACCCAAACCAATATCTTCTAACCATTTATCTGTAGTTTCTACGTAACGTCTACCTTGAATAGAATAAATTCTTAAAACTTCTGCTCCTAAATTTTGATGTGGGTCATATACAATATAGTAAGAAACTCGCATTTTTTCATAAATTTGCAGTTTTTTATCTAGTTCTTCACCTTCTCGATTTGATACAATTTCAATGACAACTTCTGGTGATTTACCGAATTTCCAAACTAGATAACAACGATTTTGTTTTTCCCACCAGTTTTCAGGAGTTTTCACATCAAAACTGACAAATATATCAGGAACTATGGCAGGTTCACCATAAGTATGATAAACACCTACATTAGCTGCTGCTAAAAAAATCTGATTTTGTAAAGAACTGTAAAGAGAACCGACTAAAAGGCGTTGTTGTTTTTCAGATGCGAGATTATCCACAGGTGTATCATCTTCAGTGACTAGCAAGTTGGCATCTGGTACATCACAATTATCAATTTCACTATTGATTAGAAGTTGCTCAATCATGATTGTATCCACTAGTTGAGATATGAAAATTATAACACTTTACTTGAGATTTTAATAACAATCTAAACTCAAACTAAATCCTGGTAATATCTCTTCACCTAATTCTGTGGGTAAATTTCTCAATTCCACATCTTTTCCTAAACGATAAATTTCTACTTGTTGTTGTTGCGGATTTATTAACCATCCCATTTTTACCCCTGCATTCATATATTCTTGCATTTTCTGACGCAGAGTTTCTAAACTATCTGTTACTAACCTTAATTCAATGACAAAATCTGGTGCAATAGGGGGAAATTTTCGTTTTTGTTCAGGTGTTAATGCCGGGTAAGCTCATCTAATTTGGTATAAAATGAACTTGACAAAAGAAACAAGATAAGCAGCAGCAAGCAGAGAAAAATTTGACTTGACATGGGAGCAAAAGAAGTGAGATGAGGAGATAAGCTCCCCCT
>NZ_BJCE01000365.1:0-3511 GCF_005402885.1 Sphaerospermopsis reniformis | reverse complement strand
AGTAGAACAGTTAGAAGAATTATTAAATAAATTGCTAAACGAAGGAGGTCTTATTATTAAATGGGAGCGCAAAGTTAAAAATAAAGGTAATGCTGTTTATTCGATTTAGCTGCACAACAGCTTATCTTCCTTCCTTTGCGCCTTTGCGTCTTTGCGTGAGCTTTTCACATCCTCCTCCTAAAACAAAAGACGCAGAAAACGCCACTCTTGCGCCTCTGCGTCTCTGCGTGAAAAAACCTAAACCATCCCAGAAGTCTGCACCGTAGGTTGTGGCTGAGGCTGGAACATAAACAGCGAATAAACCACATCACGGCGGATATTCACCATCATATCCAAGAACAACTCATAACCCTCACTCTTGTACTCAATCAGAGGATCTTTTTGCCCATAACCACGCAAACCAACCGACTCCCGCAAAGCATCCATTTGTTGCAAGTGTTCACGCCACAAAGTATCTATGCGTTGCAGAATAAAGAACCTTTCCGCTTGACGCATCAAACCCGGTTGAATTTGATCAATTTCTGCTTCCTTAAGATCATAAGCAATACGCGCTTGTTCATGGAGGAAAGCCTTAATTTCTGGAACTCCCATATCCTCCAACTGACTAGACTGCATATCAGCCAACAGGTAAACAAACTCCTTCACCTTATCCACCAACTTCTCTAACTCCCATTCTTCCGAAGGTAAATCAGGGTTAATGTAATAATCAACGATGTCATCCATCGTTTTCTCAGCGTATTTAATTACCTGTTCCTTCAGGTCTTGACCTTCCAACACCCGCCGACGTTCCGCATAAATAGCACGACGTTGGTTATTCATCACCTCGTCATACTCAAATACTTGTTTACGGATGTCATAGTAATAGGTTTCAACCTTTTTCTGAGCGCCTTCCAAACTGCGAGTCAACATACCTGACTCAATAGGCATATCTTCCTCTACTTGGAAAGCATTCATTAAGCCGGCAACGCGATCGCCCCCAAAGATCCTTAACAAGTTATCCTCTAAACTGAGGAAAAATCTCGTTGTTCCAGGGTCTCCTTGTCTGCCCGCCCGTCCGCGCAATTGGTTATCAATGCGTCGTGATTCATGACGTTCAGTACCAATAACGTGCAAACCGCCACGGTTCACCACATCATCATGTTCACTACCAGTAAACTCTTCATACTCATGCTTAATGCGCTGGTAAGCTTCCCGCAATTTCTGAATCACAGGATCATCAGTAGGCGCTTTTTCCGCAGCTACCGCGATTTTTTCTTCCGCTTCCAACTCCGGTAAACTTCTTTCACCGTAAGCTTTTACCGCCACGTCTACCGCTTCTTTTAACAGTTGTTCTGTTTCCTTTGATATCTGAGTGGGGAAAATTTCCGGGGAAGCACGCCAAGTTTTCACCTTTTTACCAGGCACAAAACCCTGTCCTCCACCATGACCGGTAGGAAGTCCAGAAGCCCGTTGAATGCTAAACTCATCATCTTCAGGGCTAACGATCCGGGGCATAAAATATTCCCGCAACTTTAACCGCGCCATATATTCGGAGTTACCACCCAGGATGATATCTGTACCCCGTCCTGCCATGTTGGTGGCAATGGTTACAGCCCCTCTGCGTCCAGCTTGGGCGACAATTTCCGCTTCCCGTTCCACGTTTTCCGGTCTAGCATTTAGCAACTCATGGGGAATTTCTATTTCCTTCAAGAGACGGCTAAGAAGTTCGGATTTTTCTACACTGGTCGTACCCACTAACACAGGTCTACCTTGTTCGTGCATTTCCGCACATTCTTTAGCGATCGCCTGCCATTTACCCATTTCCGTCTTAAACACCATATCCGATAAATCTTGGCGTTTTCTCACCCGGTTGGTAGGAATAATGCTTACTTCCAACTTATAAATCTTTTCAAATTCCACCTCTTCCGTCTTCGCTGTTCCTGTCATTCCTCCCAACTTAGGATACAGCAAAAACAGATTTTGATAGGTAATAGTTGCCAGAGTTTGGGTTTCTGGTTGAATGTCTACCCGTTCCTTCGCTTCAATAGCTTGGTGCAGTCCATCACTCCAACGTCGTCCCGGTAATACCCGACCGGTAAATTCATCAACGATCACCACTTCCCCATTACGGACAATATAATTCACGTCTTTGAGAAATAGTTCCTTACCTTTAATCGCATTAAACACAAAATGCGCCCAAGGATTTTCAGGATCAAACAAATCAGTTACATTTAAAAGGTTTTCCGCTTCTGCAAAACCTTCATCCGTTAACAGAACGTTACGCGCCTTTTCGTCTACTTCGTAATGTTCATCTTTTTTAAGAGTAAAAGCAATTTCTGCCGCTTGTAAATACTTTTCTGTCGGTCTTTCCACCTGTCCAGAAATAATTAGCGGTGTCCGTGCTTCATCAATCAGAATCGAATCTACTTCATCAATAACACAATAATTAAAGGGACGCTGCACCACCTCCGCCATAGAAGTGGCCATATTATCCCGCAGGTAGTCAAAACCGATTTCACTGTTAGTTACATAAGTAATATCACAGTCATAGTTTTTCTTCCGTTCTGTGGGACTCATGCTGGCTTGAATTAGCCCCACACTTAAACCCAAGAAACGGTGAACCTGTCCCATCCATTCCGCGTCCCGACGTGCCAGGTAATCGTTCACTGTAATAACGTGAACACCTTTACCCGTGAGGGCATTTAAATAACTCGGTAAGGTAGCCACCAAGGTTTTACCTTCACCGGTTTTCATTTCCGCTATTTGCCCAGTATGCAGAATTGCCCCACCGAGTAACTGTACATCAAAATGTCGTAATCCTAACACCCGTCGAGCAGATTCACGAACAACCGCAAAAGCCTCTGGTAGAATATCATCAAGGCTTTTACCCTTAGATATACGTTGTCTAAACTCAGTAGTTTTACTTTTTAATTCATCATCAGAGAGTGCTTTAATTTCTTCCTCTAAGAGATTAATTTCTGTAATGTAAGGCTGGTATTTTTTTAGTTTACGAGCGTTGGGATCGCCCAACAATAGTTTTAGCATGGCAGTTTATAGAACTAGAACAAGGGGAATGGAAATTAAAGGTTTAGCTAAAAGCTATATAATTATAGACGCTTAACTCAACCCAACCGTTTTGGTGGTGGATGGGTAGAAAATGAGAATCAACTCAAAACCGAAATGAAAATTTACCAATCACCCGATTTTGTGATTGGTTTTAACTCATATCTTATAGTTAAACTTCTTTCATAGTATCATTTTGCCACTAGAACAGGTGACTGGTGACTGGTGACTGGTGACTGGTGACTGGTGACTGGTGACTGGTGACTGGTGACTGGTGACTGGTGACTGGTTTTTTCTGTCTGGTGTCTGGTGACTGGTGTCTGGTGTCTGCTGACTTTTGACTGGTTAATCATATTGATGTATACCGGTCAACTTTCAAATATTAACTAATATGACCAATTTAATTTGTCACTTCTGCTATCAGTAGTAGGAAATAATAATGTTTAGCACCAGATCTGCATGTAACACA
>NZ_BJCE01000364.1:0-3533 GCF_005402885.1 Sphaerospermopsis reniformis | reverse complement strand
ATTTTTTCCGGGCTATACTAACAGTAACTATCTCTAGCCCTGATGATTACGTCAAGTCTGGCTGAAATGAGAACATCCTCAAAGCCATACACAGACTGCCTTTTTAATTTTCGGACAGGTCTATTATTTTCTGCTGAAGTTTCTATTTCCCGTTCTTGGGGTTGATAGTCTCCCCATTCTACAGTTACTTCTAATTTTTCAGTTGTTGCAGGAACTAAAAAACTCAACCCGATGGAAGAAGGGAAAGGTGCTTTTCTTGCAGCAGCGGTTTCTGGTGTTTTGGCATCTTCGGCGATATCTTTATTAGTAATAACTTCTATTGTATCATCTGCTGTGGGGTCATATTTCATTTCTACCGGCGCACCAAAGGGAACTAAAAACCCGGTAAGATACCATTTAGATGGGGGTTGGTTTAAAATTTCGGTTTGATATTCTAGGTCTTGGGAAGTTGGACCGATTAAATCTAATTTTAGGGCTTTTTGGATATAAGTGCGAACGTCTTGAGATTCCATATTTTTGGGGACTGGGGACTGGGGACTGGGGACTGGGGACTGGGGACTGGTGATTGGTGATTGGGATATAATTATTTTATTCTGTAGGTTGGGTTGACGCAAGGAAACCCAACATTTTAATTTCATGACTGGTTGAACATAGATTGTAGCAGGTGAGAACTAGCACGAAAATTAGTTTTTTGTAATGCGGTAATTGTTGTTTTCAAATCAATTAAATTCTGATTAGCTGCTAAATTTAAAATACCCAATAATCCGGTAATTTTTAAACCTCTAGATTGGGCAATTTGACGAGCGGCTTTTTCATCTATAATAATTAAATTAGCTTGGATTCTTTCGGCTAATAATATTGCTTCTTTTTCTCCCTGATGTAAGTTTACTAACATATTATCATCAGGAATGTTAACAGCAGCGACTTCCAACCATTCAGGAATATTTGTGATCCATTTTTGTACCTTTTCCGGTGTTCCTGTTGCTTGTAGTTCTTGGTAAACAGCTTTGGTAATCATGACTTTACCAAATAATTGTGGTAATAAATCAATTTGTTCAATGATGATTAAATAACAAATTGGTGAAGTATCTGCAACTACAATCATGATGATAAAACCTGATTTAATGTTTCCATATCTGCTGCTAAGTCTGCTTCTGTATAATCTAAATCAACATGAGCATTTTTTAAGAATGTTTCTGTTTCCCATCGGCTAGAAAAATGTAGTAATTCTTGAATTTGTGCAGTTGTGATCATGCCATTTTTATAAGATTCAATAGCTAATACTTCTAATATTTTTTGTGGTAAGTTATGCCAATTTTGTTGTAATTTTTGTCCAATTTCTTCAGGTATTTCAATGGTAATTTGCATATTTTTAACTCTTGTTAGTTAGTGATTGGTGATTGGGGTATTATTATTTTATCCTGTAGGTTGGGTTGACGCAAGGAAACCCAACATTTTTATTTAACGCAGATGAACGCAGATAAACACAGATAATAGATGATCATTTTATCATTTTTTTTGTCTGAATCAGGTGGTTATCGAGCGAAGTCGAGATAATGTCCAGGATTTTAGGATTTATGACTAACGTCACGCTTCGCTATCAGGATGGTTTTTTTAAGATTATCATTTTTGTCTGAATCAGGATGTCCAGGATTTGAGGATTTATGACTAACGTCACGCTTCGCTATCAGGATGGTTTTTTTAAGATTATCATTTTTTGTCTGAATCAGGATGTCCAGGATTATAGGATGTACAGGATGGAATTTTTTAAGATTATCATTTTTGTCTGAATCAGGATGTCCAGGATTATAGGATGTACAGGATTGTTTTTTTAAAGATTATCATTTTTTGTCTGAATCAGGATGTCCAGGATTTAAGGATTTTCAGGATGGAATTTTTTAAGATTATCATTTTTTGTCTGAATCAGGATGTCCAGGATTTAAGGATTTATGACTAACGTCACGCTTCGCTATCAGGATGGGATTTTTATAATTTTATAAGATTATCGTTTTTTTGTATTCTTGATGATTTTATATTATTTGATAATTTATAAACAACATCCTGTACATCCTATAATCCTGGTTATCCTGATTCAGACAAAATAAATCATCAATAAAAACCACAATCTCTAAACAAAATCCCGTACATCCTATAATCCTGGTTATCCTGATTCAGACAATTATCAATTATCCATTATCCATTATCAATTATCAATCACATCCCGTACATCCTCAAATCCTAAAAATCCTGATTCAGACAAAATAAAATCATAATAAAATAATTATATCCCCAGTCACCACCAATTCACATAAAATATGTTATAATTAATATTATGAATAAACCAAAATATTACATCTACCAATGACCAGATTTATATATGATGAATTTTCTAAAGACTACCTAGAAGAACTCCTGCAAGATTTTGGAGAAATTCAAGCACCTTATAAAATTTCTTCAGAAGTTAGAGAAATAGACGTTTATTTCTCACCATTTCCTCAACAAAATCCCGATATTAAAAAATTGGGACTTTTAGGAGACTTAGCAAAAACACCAGCAATATTTGAACCCTATCGTAACTCTGTTACTGATGAACAGATAGAAGATTGTATTTTGAAATTGTTGGAAGTTAAAAGAGTTCTGAGAAAGGAATTTAAAGACAAAAACACCAAAATTCCAGATCATCAAATCCCCCGACTTTGGATCATTACTCCCACTTTATCAGATAGAATATTATCTAGTTTTGGTGCATTTTCATCAACTAAGTTTTGTCAAGGAGTTTATGAAATTGCTGAATATTTCCGTGCAGGAATTGTTGTCATTCATCAATTACCAGAAACTCCCGAAACTATCTGGTTAAGAATTTTAGGAAGGGAAAAAGTACAATCAAAAGCAATTGATGAGTTACTATCTTTAGATACTGACGAACAATTCAAACGAAAAACGCTAGAATTATTCTATGTGTTGATGGACAGAATCGCAATTAGAAACCCTAAAACAATCACAGAGGTAAATATGAGACGGTTAGTTAACTACTATCAACAAGATCGTGATTTAGCGGTTCAAGAAGGTAAAACCCTGGGTAAAATTGAAGGTAAAAATGAAGAAGGAAGTTTATTAGTTATCAAACAACTAATCAAAAGATTCAAAAATATCAACCCCGAAGTTACGCAAAAAATTCAACAATTATCACTAGAAAAAATTGAGGAATTAGCAGAAGCATTACTTGATTTTAACCAATATCAAGACCTAGAAAATTGGTTACAACAAAATCAGTAATTTGGGGACTGGTGACTGGGGACTGGTGACTGGGATATAATTATTTTATTCTGTAGGTTGGGTTGACGCAAGGAAACCCAACATTTTTATTTAACGCAGATAAACGCGGATGAACACAGATGATAGATGATCATTAGACCTGTCCGAAATATATAACGGAAAAATGGTAGAACGGTAAATGGAAAATATACCGTGGTTCTACCAAAGATGAAAAATATTACCAATTATATACATATGTACCCAAAACGCGCTAGGGG
>NZ_BJCE01000363.1:0-3539 GCF_005402885.1 Sphaerospermopsis reniformis | reverse complement strand
TACCCCTAGCGCGTTTTGGGTACATATGTATATAATTGGTAATATTTTTCATCTTTGGTAGAACCACGGTATATTTTCCATTTACCGTTCTACCATTTTTCCGTTATATATTTCGGACAGGTCTACTAAACTTTGTTGACTCAGACTCACTGTAATATGTTCACTACTTTTTAATCCTAAATATCTTTGTTTGGCTTCGTCGTAACCATCAGCATAGGCAAAGTTTTCTGTTAACAGTAGTGCTGCTACTCCTTCCTGAACAGTATTAAGTAAAACCTGTGCATTTTTTAGCCTGGGTAAATAGAGATAATTTGTCAAATATTTCCATAAGGTTTTCACTTCAATATGATTGACATTTTGCCAAAGATAAGGATTCAGCACTAATTGATTTAATAAAAAAGGTGCAAATTTGGTAATCAAATATTCTTCATGTAAAGCTTTACGACTAGCACGCAAAATAAAAGAATCTTGTCCGGGTAATTTCAATTCTTCCCATGTAATTGGACTTTGGGGATCTGACTGACTAGGAACTAATAACCATTGATAGGTTTCTAAAATCGAATTATCAACTTTTGTATCTGTTTCCTCCTGTTTTTTATGAGCTTGTTTTTCTTGAAAGGTATCGAGATTTAAAATTTTCTCTTGTTTCTCTTTAACAATAGAATCCCATGCTAAAAATTGACTGACATTTTCAAATAAAGTATCGCACTTTGTCCGGTCAGCAGCAATAAATAATAACAGATTTTTACAATAACGGGGACTTGTTCCCTTACTATTTAATATATTACCCACAGTCTCATAAGCTAGACTATCTTTACTTTTACTGGTGTGGGGAAACTTAGGACTTAAAATTACTAATCTCACTCCCATATTTTCATCGTCGGGAATATCATTAGTAGTATTGGTGGTGAAAATGTGAATCCCCTCAAATTCACCCTTGTTTTTGTCTTTTTTGATACGTCTGATAATTTCTTCTATAATTCTATCCTGATCCTGGGCAATCTGATTTGCCCTTTCTTGCGCGGTTCTGATGACATTAGGCTGGGTGGATATCCAATATCTATTCCCATCACCAATGTATAAATAAGTTGCTTGATCTCCTAACCGGCGTAGTGCGTCCCCAAAGGTGGCGGCGCTTTCTCCGGGTTGGACACAGCCTAATTTTATACGTCTGTCTTCTAAACCTCGGTTAGCCGCTTGCAGGGTGGGGGCTGAACCCATATATATGGTACGGGTGACACGACGACAAGCTGAATAACGCCCCAGGTTGGGGTTTTGGGAATCGAGGATCACAGGCAGGGAGTTTGTCCCATCAACGTCTTTTTCAATCACTGGTAGCCAGGATTCTTCTAAGTATCTTGTTAATTCTGACTGCACAGATGGTTCAGAAATCGGTACATTTGCGGGAAGAATTATTAAACTGCGATCGCCTGACTGCCATAATCCATTAATTACCTGTGCCATTAATCGCAATACGCCTCTAGTGCATTGGAATTTATCTAAACTTGACCAATCACTATACAGTCGATCAAATAATTCAGGATGGATGGGATAAGCTTCTTTTAATCTGCGTTCATAGTCAGCTTCTCGACATTCTAAGGGAAATTCCTGAGATTGATGGCGATACATATCACTAAAAGCCCTTACCACAGCATCACGGGCTACAAATAAATTCGGATCTGTGATAGGTTGAAATAAACGCCGACGCACAATTTCAAAACTTTCTTCCGCTGAAGCAGGTCGCCAAGGAGACTCAACCCGACCAATGGCATTTTTCAGGCGATTTAATCCCTCCTTTCCCCTTTCTCCGCCAATTTCAATATTAGAAGCGGGAATACTTACCACTAATAACGTATTTTTGGCATTTTTCGCCGATTCGCTCAAAGTTTGGGCAAAGGTAAAATGAGTATCAAAGGTCCCACCGGGTAAATCCTTGCTATCATGTAATTGCCGGGCATAGGCTATCCATTCATCAATCAAAATTAAACAAGGTGAATAACGGTTAAATAACTGGGTAAGCACATCACCGGGATTAGTAGCAGTTTCGTCTGCTTGGCGGATCATCTCGTATCCTTCTTTACCGCCTAGTTGCCAAGCCAACTCACCCCAAAGAGTATTAATCACAATCCCGTCCTTTGTCTTGCGGGGTTGACCAGGGCTAATTTTATTACCTACTAAAACAGCAGTTTTCACATTTTCAGGAGGCTGGGAAACGCCAGCAGCAGTAAATACAGGCTCTAAGCCAGGTAAATCATCAGCAGAAACACCAAAACAAAGATGATACAAAGCTAACATAGCGTGAGTTTTTCCACCACCAAAGTTAGTTTGTAATTCAATTACCGGATCACCACCTTGACCAGAAAGGCGTTTTAAAGCATTAGTTAAAAGTTGTTGCAGACCCGTAGTTAAATAGGTACGGCGGAAAAATTCCGTAGGTAAGCGGTATTCATCAGAACCTTCATCTTGATAAACTTGCCAGAGATCCGCAGCAAATTCTGCTTGTTGATAACGCCCAGCAGCCACATCTGGATGGGGTGTGACAACTTCCCGCCAAGGTTTTAAACCGGCTTGGGGGTTGGTATCAATTGCGGAAATTGCTTTGCGGGTTTCTCGTTTTGCTTGTTCTTCAAACCGTAACCGCAGCAGTTCTTGTTTTTGTTTATCTACTGCGTCTGCTTCCGGTGCAGAAATAGCAGTTAATAAGCGGTTAATACTATCTAAAGCGCGGTAGGTGTCATCGGTGGAGAATGAGTCATTATGCGCCCAAGCGTTGCGAGTTGTCATTAACTCACCAATGAGGTTTCTTTCCGCATTACCTAATGTTTGTTTAAATACTTCATGCCACTGATTCCAGATCACTTTTAATAGTTCTGACACATCTTGAGTCAAAATTTTAGCAACAGGACGGCGCAGAGTGCGATCTTCTGAAACGAAGGGGGTAGCAGCAACCACCCAATTTTTACCGTGTTTTGCTTGCATTTCCCGTTCGACAAAGGGATATAAGCCAGCTAGTAATAAGTCTATTAATCAAATATTAGATGAATACTTAACAGAACAAGAAGGAGAATTTGATGCTGATACTCGTTGGGCGTTGACATGGTTTGAACAAAACCAATTTAATGAAGGGGAATATGGAGACGCAGAAACCTTATCCAAAGCCAGAAACACCAGCATACAAGGATTAGTCAACGGTGGTATACTTGCAGCCAAAAGCGGCAAAGTGCGACTATTGCAAAGACAAGAACTTTCCCCAGACTGGAACCCAGACACCGACACCCGCACATCCCATTGGGAAATTACCCAACATTTAATACACACCCTAGAAACCGCAGGGGAATTAAAAACCGCAGAGATGTTAGCGAAAATAGGCGAACAGGGAGAAATAGCGAGAGATTTAGCCTATCGTTTATATAATAGACCTGTCCGAAATATATAACGGAAAAATGGTAGAACGGTAAATGGAAAATATACCGTGGTTCTACCAAAGATGAAAAATATTACCAATTATATACATATGTACCCAAAACGCGCTAGGGGTA
>NZ_BJCE01000362.1:0-3611 GCF_005402885.1 Sphaerospermopsis reniformis | reverse complement strand
GGTGTGTGGGGGTCCGGGTGCTGGGGCGGCGGGAGGCGGGTCGGGGGACTGCGGGTCGGTGACTGGGGACCGGGGACTGGGGACTGGGGACTGGGGACTGGGGACTGGTGACTGGGGACTGGTGACTGGGGACTGGGTAATCAATTTTATTATTCCCAATTACCAATTACCAATTACCAATTACCAATTACCAACTACCAACTACCAACTACCAATTTATTAATCTTTAATACCAGATATTGAGGTAGGGTGAATAGTGTTTGAGTTGGAGATAACATAGGAGATCATGGAAGAACCGATATAAAAACCACAAAATATTAAAGTTCCAAAAAAAAACGTAAAGCTAACACATTTAACAGCAAACAGAAAAGAAAATCTACCTGATTTACCAAATGTGGAAAAGCGCATATATTTCCTCGGTGTGGTGTTGATGGTAGATAACACCTGGGGAATATTTAGACGCTGATTAATTCAACTTGCAGAATTATAGAATTATAGAATTATATTTATGACAGAAAATTTGAGATATTTCTGTTGAATATTTATCATATTTTAGGACTTACGCAAGATGTGACTGAAAACCTTATTCTTGCGTAGGGGTAATTCATGTAGCTTGCTTCCCGAAGGGTATTACCCCTACTTTCGTTCCCTTTTGCGTAAGTCCTGATATTTGTTAGCTTGGGAAGGTGTGGGAAGATAGAGAGAAATATTTTAGATTATAAATTTTAGATTGAATTTGAAAAAAACAATCCAAAATCCAAAATCCAAAATCCAAAATTCATAACTCCTGACTCCTTATAAATCAGAATTTATGTTAAAGACTTCTAATATTTGTCTGCAAATTTGTTTGAGTTTGTCACCAATAACAGGAGAAGGTAAAGACTCACCAACAAAACTCCATTGATCTACCGTTGACAGTCGCCATGCTTGCCCACGATGATCAAATCCTGATACTTCAATCCCAATAGCTCGCCGAGATTTATTGATAGGATCTTGATAAAAACGGATTTGAAATAAAACGCTACGACAGCGCCAAGATTTGCTGATTCCCGGAAAGTGAAAACCGATGTCGATGGAATCAGGATCTACGAGTTCCCTGGTTTCTGGGTCATTATGCCAAGGTTTAAGATCGCTTTTGGCATCAGGAAACTCTAATTTAAACAAGTTCACTACTGTAGCAATCTTGCTGGCTAGTTCAAGGTTTGTTGCCTGTTCAGCTGCATTCACGTTAAAACTCTCCTAATATCGCATCAGTCTGTGGGGGATGTGAAAACAGAAAAACCGCCAGAAGGTTTGTCTTATTAGTGTTTCAGCTTATCAAGAACATTGGAAGTTTTGCAACTGTGAATGAAGATTTCCTCACATTTATCACAGGAGTCAGGAGTCAGGATGCAAGAATTTCCTCCCGATGAAGTGAGAGAATTTTTGACAAAACTTTCACTAGTAGGAACGAAAAATTACAGTAGCGATCTAAAATGACACTGTAAATTGGTAAACAAATAGCAAATTAATTTCCTTTTATGGTGCGTCAACGCTCTATTTTGTCACTGATTCTTGTACTTTTGACTACATTCCTGATCAGCTGTGGCAGTCCTAGTGTTGCTACTGCACCTCCAACTTACACACCGGCTCAAGTTGCCAAAATTCAGGAATATTTTCCTGATATTCAAGTGGTGCGCGATCGCTCACAAGAACTGCAAACCCTGATTCAAAGCGGTGAATGGATCAAGGTGGGTAATTTTATTCATGGACCAATGACGGAAGCTAGGCTGAATATGACCTATGTTATCCCCAACCTATTACCCCAAGACCAGTCTAAAGCCAGACAAATTACCAAGGATTTATTGAGTGATTTGGTAAAAATTGACAAAGCTGCTGGTGCAGGTAACACCAGTCAAGCTTTAAGTGCTTACAAAGATGCCTTTGCAGATGTTGACAAGTTCCTACAAATGATTCCAGAGTAAAGTGACTGGTGACTGGGAACTGGTGACTGGGAACTGGTAACTGGTGACTGAGGACTGGGGACAGTAATAGATTTACCCATTATCAATTACCAATTACCTATTACCAATTACCTATTACCAGCTTTAACCAGATAACTAATCACTGACAACTAAATAACTCTGAGTCTTGAGTCACAAAACGCTAGGTTAATCAAGTGATAGGGTGAAGAGGATAGTCTTAACTCTTCATCCCTCACTGTTTACAAAATTTATGAATATAGTAATTATCGGTTGTGGTGTAGTTGGGGCAGCGATCGCCTATCAACTGAGCCAAATTAAAGGTTTAAATATCACTGTTTTTGAGAAAAACCAACCAGCACAAGGTTCTACTGCTGCGGCTTTGGGTGTTTTAATGGGCATTATTAGCCATAAAACCAAGGGTAAAGCTTGGCAGATCCGCGAAGAAAGTATTAAACGTTATCAAACTTTAATTCCTGAACTGGAAGGTATGACAGGGCGGAAAATTCCTTGTAACCGTCAGGGTCTTGTCATGTTATTGTCTGAAGACCCAGAACACCCTTTAGAAAGTGGTGTGGAGGTAATGACAGATTGGGAACAATTACGGGAAATTCGTAAATCTCAAGGATGGCAGTTAGCTGTGTGGGACAAGGAAAAACTAGAAAAATTCTGTCCACAAGTTAATAATTCTACTGTGATTGGTGCTGTTTATTCTCCTCAAGACCTGCAACTCAACCCCACAGCGTTAACTTTAGCTTTGGTAGATGCAGCGCAACGCAATGGGGTAAAATTTAAATTTGGTGTGGCTGTACGCAATCATCAAGCCCCTTCTACTGACATAGTTCAGATCACGCCCCATGTTACTGAAAAACTTAAATTTATGGAAACTTCAGAAGCTAAAGTTGAGGCAGATTGGTTTATTGTGACTGCTGGCTTAGGTTCAACTTTACTCACTAGACAATTAAATCATAAGGTAAATATTCGCCCAGTTTTAGGACAGGCTTTATATTTAAGTTTAGGACGGGTTTTAGGCAATCCTGATTTTCAACCAGTAATTACTGGCAATGATGTTCATCTTGTACCTATGGGTAATGGTGACTATTGGGTGGGTGCTACGGTAGAATTTCCCAATAATGAAGATGAGATTTTAGCTAAAAAAGAATTGTTAGAATCTGTCAAACAACAGGCGATCGCCTTTTGTCCAGATTTATCTGAGGCGAAAATTCTCCGCACTTGGTCTGGTATGCGTCCCCGTCCTGAAGGTAGACCAGCACCCGTGATTGAAAAATTAGCTAATTATAGTAATGTGATTTTAGCCACTGGTCATTATCGCAACGGTGTTTTACTCGCACCTGCTACAGCTTCAATCGTGCAAAATATGATTATGGATCAAGGTTCTTAATATTAGGTGACAGGTGACAGGTGACAGGTGACAGGTGACAGATTAATTAATCAATTTTTCCATCCTGATTTAATCCTGTAAATCCTTAGAGGGTGTTTGAAAAGTTTTTGGCAGTCAAAATGGGAGCAACGCGATTTTGTGAGGTAGGGCAAAAAAAGTGCGATTCCTACGGAGCGCTTCGCTATCGCCAAGCCCAAAACAGGCATCGCTAAAATATTTTTCTGAAATTAATGTTAAATAAATTACAT
>NZ_BJCE01000361.1:0-3628 GCF_005402885.1 Sphaerospermopsis reniformis | reverse complement strand
TTAGAATTAACACCAGAAGAAGAAGAAAAATTTACTACTCAACTTGGTAGTATTTTAGAATATATCGAGCAACTGAGCGAGCTTGATGTTGCTGATGTACCTCCCACAACCAGAGCGATTGATGTTAGCAATATAACAAGAGAGGATATATTAAAACCCTATACTAACAGAGAGGGTATTCTTAACAGCGCACCTGAACAGGAAGGTGATTTTTTCAAAGTTCCTAAAATCCTCAATGCTGAATAAATAACAATTAACAATTGATAATTGATAATTGACAATTGTTTAATTCAAGGTTTCAACCCTCCCCTTTCAAGGGGATAAAACCCAAAAAAATCCGCTTTTTCAATATTCTTCCTCATTGTCAATTGTTCATTGTTAATTGTCGATTATTGAAAAACTACCAAAATTAAACAAATTTTAGGAAGTTTCAGGGGAATTAAGCTGTTGTGCATTTAATTTGTATAAGTGGAACAGGCATCTTGCCTGTTAAACAAGAGTTTAAAATATTAGTCCTATACAATTTAGCTGTGTAACAGCTTATCTTACCCTGGTTTTTTGTTGAGTCTTGATTTTACGATACTAAAAAAAACCTGCTTTTGCAGGTAAACACACAACGAAACTAAAAATTCTAAAAAATTAACACCAATTAACATGAATAAACATTAATAAACATCAAAAAAAGGAAATAATTCACTGGTAATAAGCTTGTTCTGCTTCTAATTGACGAATAAGTTGCTCATCACCTTTTAATCTTGCCATTTCTAGACGATGTTCAACATTTTTTTTCAGGTTTTGTCTATGTGCTTCATCAGCTTTTTTAACTGCTTGTATTCGATTAATATTTATCGCCATAATTTTGACCTTGATATTTTTGATGATGTCATGTTTTTATAAAATACCAGATTTTTTGTAATTATCGTTACAGACAATTTTTAATAATTGTAAATTTTAAATGAGGTAATGAATGAAAAATTTTGAATTTATATGAATCAAGCAAAAATTTTGACCTTATTAAGTGACTTTGGATATAATGATGTATATGTCGGAGTAATGAAAGGTATAATTTGCCAAATTAATCCAAATCTGACCTTAATAGATTTAAATCATCAAATTCCACCGCAAAACATCGCCGCAGCTAGATTTTCCTTGATGAATGCCTATCCTTATTTTCCCCAGGGTACGGTACATTTAGCAGTAGTAGATCCGGGGGTGGGTAGTCAAAGGAGAGCGATCGCTCTAAAATTAGATCAAGGTTATCTTGTCGGACCAGATAACGGCATTTTTAGCGGTATAATTGCTGAAAATAAAGTAATAACAGCAGTAGAGTTAACAAACTCTCAATATTGGCGAACATCTCAACCTAGCAGCACCTTTCACGGTAGAGATATTTTCGCACCTGTCGCAGCACATTTAGCAAGTGGTGTATCTGTGCAAAACTTAGGCAGAGAAATCAATCCTGAAACTTTGGTAAAATTAGATATTGGCGAATGTCGAGAAATTACTAACGGTATAGCAGGTTGTATTGACTATATAGATCACTTTGGTAATTTAATCAGTAATATTCCTGGTAGGTTTGTGGAGGGTAAAACCTGGTGTGTAGAAGTTCAAGGTTTGCAAATACCAGGATGTGAAACTTACAGTGATGTGGAAGTTGGGGAAATTTTAGCTTTGGTTGGTAGTCATGGATGGGTAGAAATTGCTGTATATAAAGGTAATGCACAGGTACAATTGCAGAGAAAATATTTAGATCATTTACAAATCTTGTTTTTGGGAGATTGTTAATTTATACTATAATTTTATATCTCACGCAAAGGCGCAAAGACGCAAAGGAAGAGAAAAAGTTAAAATGTAATATTTCGGGTATAAAATTACTGTCAACGCCAAAACAACATGAAACTCAGAACATCAAAAATTGTTATTTTGTCATCTTTACTGGCTTTAGCTACCACCGTCAGCTTCAGTAAACCTAGCTACGCAGAAGGTACTAAATTTTATTGCCATAGAGTTAATGGTAAATATTTCACCTTTGCACGCACAGAGGACGGGAGAAAATACAGGGTGATAAGATGGAATTCTACAGATTTTCCTGCACCTTATAGTCCTGAAGCCAGATGTCGTGAAGTGTCATCAAGATTTCAGCGCAATTATGATCATGGTACACTAAAGAAAATCGTTAGTGGTATAATTAACAAACAACCTGTAATTTGCTCTGGAAGTGACTCTAACACAGTCTGTAACAGTCGAAATTTACTTTTTACTCTCAAACCGGGTGCAAATAGAAAAGCGGTAGCCGCTAAACTTTTTGACAAAAGTGCTTTAGCAGCAGGTAAAATCGACATTCAAACAGGAGATCCTGAGGATATTATGTTTGATTTTGATATCTATTTCGATAATTTAGCAAGTGAATAAAAAACTGAGGTCTGTTTTTAAATTGCTTGATTTTAAACTGCTTGATTTCAAACCTATTAAAATTATTACCTGTGTTAGCGGGTTATCTCTCCTACTATCAACATCAACCGCTAATACAGGTATCTCTGTAAATGTTTCTGAGGTAAATCAAAGTCAAAATGGAAACAGGGAACAAATAAAAACCGAACTTTCTCAAAGCGAGTTAAAAAAACAAGCAGCAACTATTACCGTCAAAGTGCTATCCACAGACTTCCTGGGTTCAGGAATTTTACTGAAAAAACAAGATAATAAACAAGATAATAAACAAGATAATAAACAAGATAATATCTATACTGTTTTAACCAACGCTCATGTATTAGCAGCAGATGAACCACCTTATAAAATAGTAACTCCAGATGGGAAAGTATATAAAGCAGAAGTATCAAAAACAGCAAAGTTAGAAAAATATGATTTAGGGATATTAGAATTTTCCAGCAGAGAAAATTATGCAGTTGCAGTTATGGGAGAGAAACCCAAAACCGGAGATGAAGTATTTGTAGTTGGTTTTCCCATCAACCAGGAAAACAGCACAGTTAAAGAAATTACACTAACCACCGATAAAATAGCCTTAGTCTTAGAAAAAGCACTATCAGGGGGATATCAAATAGGATACACCAACCAACTTGACAAAGGCATGAGCGGCGGACCATTATTAAATACACAAGGTGAGTTAGTCGGAGTTAATGGGATGCACGCTTTTCCTATTTGGGAAAATCCCTCAATGTATATAGATGGTACACCAACAACAGAAACATTACATCAACAAATTATCCGTTTAAGTTGGGCAGTACCCCTAGAGCGTCGATTCAGTAATGCTAGGTAATCTGTTTTTACCTTGTAGGGGCGAAGCATTCGGACGGAATATCAATGGTTTTAGCGATAGGTTATCACCCGAATGCTTCGCCCTGACGATTAATGAATCGGTGTTCTAGAAAAACTAAACCTTAAAAATTCTCCTTCCCAGTCTCAGACTGGGAATGCAAAAGGTGAGTCTCTGACTCACAACATGGTAAAATAATATTAATGATTCCTAGTTGAAGATATAATAGATAAATAGGGTTTGCTGAATAAACCTAAAACCTTGATATATCAAAGGTTAGAGGCTGATAAACACAGAAATTAGTGCAAGGGTTTTGAAGGGTATACCGGAAAAAGTGTGCATTTTTTGGGATTTCAA
>NZ_BJCE01000360.1:0-3634 GCF_005402885.1 Sphaerospermopsis reniformis | reverse complement strand
ATCCTCAAATCCTGGAAATCCTGATTCAGACAAATACAACTTTAAACACCAAACAAACCATCTAAAAATTACCATCCCGTAAATCCTCAAATCCTGGAAATCCTGATTCAGACAAATACAACTTTAAACACCAAACAAACCATCTAAAAATTACCATCCCGTAAATCCTCAAATCCTGGTTATCCTGATTCAGACAAATACAACTTTAAACACCAAACAAACCATCTAAAAATTACCATCCCGTAAATCCTCAAATCCTGGTTATCCTGATTCAGACAAATACAACTTTAAACACCAACAGAAAATCTATAAATAACATCCCGTACATCCTCAAATCCTGGTTATCCTGATTCAGACAAATACAACTTTAAACACCAAACAAACCATCTAAAAATTACCACCCCGTACATCCTCAAATCCTGGTTATCCTGATTCAGACAAATACAACTTTAAACACCAAACAAACCATCTAAAAATTACCATCCTGAAAATCCTCAAATCCTGGTTATCCTGATTCAGACAAAATCAAAAATCCTGATTTATCAAAATTTCACAAAATATGATATAATAAATAACCGAAATCCATGAGGATAAAAAAATGTACGATATATACGATACCGATAAACGCAAATTATTATCAGCCTTATCTCACGGAGCAATTTTTTTTAGTACAACTATTGTATCTGTGGGTTTACCCATTGCTTTATTAATTATCTCTGATGACCCAGTTGTTAAAGACAACGCCAAAGAATCTATCAACTTCCATTTCAATGTTTGGTTTTATGGCGCAATTTTAGGAGCTTTATTTTTTCTCCTTGGTTGGTTAGTGTTACCATTGATAATATTACTACCACTCGCAGGTTTAGGATATGTGATACATTGGGGATTAACAATTTTTGCTATCATCAAAGTTTTTGGTAATCCTGATACACCCTTCCGTTATCCATTCATCTTTCGAGTTTTTTAATCATCATTTTCATTAGGTCTTTATTTCATGATAAGTAATCAGCTATCAGTAATCAGCTAAAAGCAAGGATTCAGAAATTATAACTTCGAGAATGTTATTTGTATCTGTTTCTTTTTATTCTTTGTATTTCCATCTTTCAGATACATATATTTTATTCTGACTTCTGACTTCTGACTCCTGCACGGGCGAAGTAGGGGCGAAGCATTCGGAAAATAACCTGTGATCAAAATTGATAATTTATCGCCCGAATGCTGATGCTTCCAACACGCTTCGCGAACGCCCTTACGACTCCTGACTTGAAAATTATTTTTCCCAATTCCTTCCCGGAAAGTGTCAACAAAGCTGTAAAATACAAAATTGCCCCACAGCTTCATCAACAGTAGGGCAAAGACAGTTAAGCACTGTTTCTAGTTTGGCTGAAAGTCACAAGTTAAAGCACTGCTTTTGTGACGCTTTTTTTGATGTCCATTGAGTTTTTTTGATATAAAATCTATGTTCCCCACCCATCGCCCTCGTCGTTTACGTACCCATCCCCAACTACGTCGCATGGTACGTGAAACCGTTTTAACAACCAATGATTTAATATATCCTTTGTTTGCTGTTCCCGGTGAAGGTATTGCTAATGAAGTAAAATCTATGCCAGGAGTTTATCAGCTTTCCATAGATAAAATTGTTGAGGAAGCAAAGGAAGTTTATGATTTAGGTATTCCCGCTATTATCTTATTTGGAATACCTGAAGATAAAGATGTTGATGCTACGGGGGCATGGCATGATTGTGGTATTGTCCAAAAAGCAACCACCGCAGTTAAAGCAGCAGTTCCTGATTTAATTGTTATCAATGACACTTGTTTATGTGAATATACAAATCATGGACATTGTGGTTATTTAACAACTGGTGATTTAACTGGTAGAGTGTTAAATGATCCGACTTTGGAATTATTGAAGAAAACCGCAGTTTCTCAAGCTCAAGCTGGTGCAGATATTATCGCACCTTCAGGGATGATGGATGGTTTTGTGCAAGCTATTCGCGCAGGTTTGGATGAAGCGGGTTTTCAAGATATCCCTATCATGTCCTATGCTGCTAAATATGCCTCTGCTTATTATGGACCATTCCGGGATGCCGCAGACTCCACACCGCAGTTTGGCGATCGCCGCACTTACCAAATGGACCCCGGTAACTCCCGTGAAGCGATCAAAGAAATTGAGTTGGATATTGCCGAAGGTGCTGATATGCTGATGGTAAAACCAGCTTTGGCATATATGGACATTATCTGGCAAGTGAAGCAAGCAAGTAATTTACCTGTGGCTGCTTATAATGTTTCTGGTGAGTATGCGATGGTCAAAGCTGCTGCTTTGAATGGTTGGATTGATGAGCAGCGTGTGGTGATGGAAACTTTGACTGGGTTTAAACGGGCTGGTGCTGATTTGATTTTAACTTATCACGCTAAAGATGCGGCTCGGTGGTTGTAATAGGTTAAATTAGTCTCACGCAAAGGCGCAAAGACGCAAAGAGTATTTTGAGTGTGTTTGTGTTTGAGCGTGAGATTTTGGCTATTAATAAAAGTGCCGCCGACTGCAACGGGCGATAAGGTCAAAATTATAATAATTCAGATAACCCAAGTTGCTAGTTATATTGTTTAGGTTGGCATGAGCGTAGTCGAAACTCGGTAGTTGAGCGTAGTCGAAACTGAGCGTAGTCGAAACTCGATAACCACCTGATTCTGACAATTATTTATAAATTGAGGATGTATCGACTGATAATTTCTTTTAGTTCTTGAGGTGCTTCACTAGCTATTGCTGCTCCCAAGTCAGGACGAATAACCCACCACCAAAGTAAAGTTTCTAAATGGGTTGGTGGGTCATTATCGGGACACCATTCAATATATCCTTCATTTACACCAATGAGATTGGGGAAAATATCATTAGCTATAGCAACACGCTGATCTAATTTGTTAAATTGTACAATATCTTGCCAATTAACTTCATTTCTGGTTTCTTCTGTCACTTATACTACAATTAAAAATTCAATCTTATTTTAACAGGACTGACACAAAAAACCTATTAAACTCTTATTCCTCTGTGTTCTCTGCGGTTCGTTATTCCATACATGATGCGTAATTTTTATCAATTAACAAGCTTATCCGCTTACAGAAACAGCCATTAAATATTCAATTTCTTGAAAAACGCTTTTTATTGTCTGTACAGCATTATGGGATAATGCAAACTTAATCGTGTTAACCAGTCCCCACCAAGCTTGTAAAGTGCCTTTATTAGTAGATTGACGTAACTGTAAAGTATAAAATTCTTTCCAAGAGTTGGGTGCTTTATAGGTTTTGAGTTTGCGCCAACGTCTGCGCCAAGTGAGAATATCCTTATCTGTGGGCGGTTCTGCTTCTAAAATCGGTGGTAAGTCGGCATAACTCACAAATCTGACTAAATGTTCAGAAACTACCAGGATGACGTGCGGCCAACAGCGAATCTTTCTGATTTGCTCTACGGGTATTTTCAATAATAGGGCGATCGCTTCTTTGGTGACAAACTTAAATAGGGTTTGCTGAATAAACCTAAAACCTTGATATATCAAAGGTTAGAGGCTGATAAACACAGAAATTAGTGCAAGGGTTTTGAAGGGTATACCGGAAAAAGTGTGCATTTTTGGGGATTTCA
>NZ_BJCE01000359.1:0-3652 GCF_005402885.1 Sphaerospermopsis reniformis | reverse complement strand
ATGCTTAATGAGGCATTGGGCATTGGGCATTGGGCATTGGGCATTGGGCATTGGTAAAAATCTTTTCCTCCCCTGCCTTCCCTGCCTCCCCTGCTCCCCCTGCTTTCTTCCCAGTCCCCAGTCACCAGTCCCCAGTCACCAATCACCAATCACCTCATTTACACGCCAGACTCAATGGTGGGATAGGGTTCGTCTGGTTTAGCACTTAATACTTTACTGACATCAACATTTTTGTGTTTCACGCCGTAGTCGTAAGGACCAGTAGTTAAAACAGGCAGTTTCTCAAAATTCTCAATAGCTGGTGGTGAAGTTGTCATCCACTCTAGGGTAAGTCCGCGCCAAGGGTTATTAGGTGCTTTTTCACCATAGAACCAACTCCATACCGCATTGATGATGAAGGGTAATGTGGAAATGGCGAGAATATAAGCTCCATAGGTGCAGATTTCATTCAAAGTGGTAAATTTAGGGTCATATTGGGCAACACGGCGATTCATACCCATCATTCCTAGTTTGTGCATGGGTAAGAAAGACATATTTAAACCCACAATGGTTAAGGCAAAATGAACCTTACCCCAAAATTCGTTCATCATCCGCCCTGTCATTTTCGGAAACCAGTGATAGATAGCGGAGAAAATACCTAACACACTACCACCAAACAGGACATAATGCAGGTGGGCAACAACAAAATAGGTGTCGTGAACATGAATATCAAAGGGAACGGATGCCAACATTACACCACTGACACCACCCATAACGAATGTACCCACAAAACCCATAGCAAACAACATGGGGGTATTGAGTTCAATTTTGCCTCCCCACATAGTTGCTAACCAACTAAAGATTTTGATCCCCGTGGGTACAGCGATGATCATGGTGGTGATCATAAAGAACATCCGCAACCAGCCGGGAATACCACTGGTAAACATATGGTGCGCCCAGACGATTAAACCTAAAAAGCTGATAGCCAAAGAAGAATAGGCGATCGCCTTATAACCAAATATCGGTTTCCGCGCATGAACTGGGATAATTTCCGAAATTGCCCCAAAGAAAGGCAAAATCATGATATACACCGCCGGGTGAGAGTAAAACCAGAACATATGCTGGTAAACTACCGGATCACCGCCACCGGTGGGATTAAAAAATGTAGTCCCTGCTAATAAGTCAAAAGATAGGAGAATTAACGCCCCGGCGAGAACTGGTGTAGATAGCAATACTAAAGCCGAAGTTGCCAACATCGCCCAACAAAACAAAGGCATTTGATGGACTCCCATACTGGGAACACGCATTTTTAAGAGGGTGACAATAAAATTAATCGCCCCCAAAATTGACGATGTACCCAACAACAGGACGCTAATGATCCAGATCGCCTCACCCACTTGGCCTGTTACCAAACTGAGGGGAGGGTAAGAAGTCCAACCAGCATCTGGGGCATCACCCACAACCAAACTAGCGATCAGTAATAGACCGGCTGGGGGGATCATCCAAAAAGCCACCGCATTTAAACGAGGAAAAGCCATATCCCTAGCCCCGATCATCAGCGGGATGAGATAGTTAGCAAAACCCGCCCCTGCTGGCACGATCCACAAAAAGATCATGATCGTGGCGTGGAGTGTAAACAAGCTGTTATAAACTTCCGGGGTGACAAAATCCACCTCTGGGGTGCGTAATTCTGTCCGCACCAAATCAGCCATTACTCCGCCAATACAGTAAAAAATAAAGGATGTAACCAGATATTGAATACCGATTACTTTATGGTCGGTATTAAAGGTGAAAAATTCCCACCACTTTCTTACCCCTGGTTCTTCCTGGAGGTGAGAAATATTGGTAGTTTCTTGTAATTTTGCTTGGGTCATAGTTTTTTAAAAGGAGATCAAGGAGTCAGGAGATCCAGGAGTCAGAAGTCAGAAAAAAGATAAATATTCCCAGTCACCAGTCACCAGTCCCCAGTCATCTGTGTAAATGCAGCATTTCTGGATGAATGCCCATTTCTTGGATGTAGGGGGCGAGAAATTCATCTACTGTCATATCTGCTGGGTTCATGGCCACAGCTTGATTTAAGTTGTCTTTACTGGCTACTAGCTGTTCTTGCATCCAACTATCAAAAGCCTCTTGGGACTCTACTATTACTTGAGTTTGCATTGCGCCGTGGTATGGTCCACAGAGTTCCGCACACACTACAGTATAAGTACCTTCTTTTCTGGGTGTAAAACGAACTTCTGTTTGTCTACCGGGGATCACATCTTGTTTGAGGCGAAATTCTGGCACCCAAAAAGCATGAATGACATCGTTGGCGCTCATGTTCAGTTCTACTTCTTGGCCGATGGGAACATGAAGTTCTCCCACTGTCACCTCTGTATCTGGGTAGGTGAACAACCAAGCATATTGTAGGGCAGAGACGTTAACAACTAACTGCGGCGCTTGTCCTTCTTTTTCCCGACTTGCGCCCAAGGTGGGAGCGACACTACCCACACCAGGAGCATTTTGCATTTGGGAAATTTCTGTATTACGAACTGCTGCGGTGCCTGGATCTTCCATAGCAGCGTCAAATTTTTCTTGATTCAGATTTGGTTTTGTGCTGCCAGGTGTATCGCTTAAAGTGGCAGCAATAGCAGTTCCCGCCATGGACATTGATTCTTCCATGATTGGTGCTTCATGGACTGAATGGGGATTTAATCCACCAATTTGGTTGTACACATCAAAGCTGTAAACGGAAATGCCAATAACGATAATTGCTGGGATCGCTGTCCAGAGTATTTCTAAAGGTACATTACCTTCAATTGGTGGACCATCTTCGGTGTCACCTGGACGGCGACGGTATTTTAAGACAGAGTAGAGTAAAACGCCTTCAACTATGAGAAATATTCCTATGGAGACGGTCAACATAGCACTAAATAGACCATCTATCAATACGGCTTCATCTGCTGCGGCTGCGGGTAACAGCCCGTGATTTTGACCGTACCAAAGACTGACCAGGGTTAGCACGATGCCTATGATTAGTGTCCAGATCGAACTTGGAATTTTCACGGCTTAACTTAATGGAATTAACTACGTTGATTTCACAGTAACTCACTTACTAAGGTAGTGCAGGGTTGGGTATCTTGACTCTCAATGTCTGAAATTTTTATTAAATTTTTTAACTATGTCGCTAATCTTGAGTAAAGGTATCCATAGTCATTTTGTCAAGAATAAATGATAATTTAAAGCCAAATTTAAGGAAAATTTTAGAAAATTGCCAGTGAAATTTCAATAAATGTCAACAATTAATTATTGCTATCTTAAAAAATGCCTAAATCTTACAGCGAAAAGTTGTGTTGGTGATTCAAAGTATAAGGTAACGTCAATTTTTCAACCCTAGTTCATAAGTTAGGGTGGAGATAGGTGACTGGGGACTGGGGACTGGGGACTGGTGACTGGTGACTGGGGACTGGGGACTGGTGACTGGGGACGGGCGACTGGGGACTGGGGACTGGGGACTAGGGACTGGGTATTGGGGACTGGGTACGAGAGACTGAGGAAGGGGGAATAGGAACTGGGGAAAGAAAAGATCGGAAGAGGACACAGATGAACTTCAAGAACATGCAGATACTCAGTAAGCCGTCTTCGACTTGAGTACAATAACGTGTTGGTAGTACGTCCGTTCCTAAGAAACTGG
>NZ_BJCE01000358.1:0-3698 GCF_005402885.1 Sphaerospermopsis reniformis | reverse complement strand
GAGTCAGGAGGAGATTTGAAAATTTCTTTGCCATCTCTTGAAATCCCCAAAAATGCACACTTTTTCCGGTATACCCTTCAAAACCCTTGCACTAATTTCTGTGTTTATCAGCCTCTAACCTTTGATACATCAAGGTTTTAGGTTTATTCAGCAAACCCTACACTAGAATTACTCCATTACCGGGGGTTAATATTACCTATCTTCTTTTCTTCTTTTTCTTCTTCCTTCGTGTTCTTCGTGTCTTCGTGGTTCATTAAATTATTATTCTTCTGATGTCAAGAAAAGATAATTAAGAAAACCTACCTCTTCAAAAACTTCTGCCGCATCTTCACCACAAAACTATTAACCTCCGGTATCCTCATCATCCCCGCAATCACAGAAAATACACCAATTCCCACTGCACCAGCAACACATAACTCAACTATTAAAACAACTAACCCCTTATTTCCTAACACCTGCTGACAAGCAACCAAAGTCCCATAACTCGCAACACCAGCAACGAAACTACCCGCAGTTAAACCGAAAATTGGTAAACTCCATTCCCGTAAAGGTAAACCATTTAATTTCCTATTTAATAACCACAACAACATTAAAATTGAACTACAATTTACACCTACTGTAGCTAACACCAAACCAGGCGCACCAAAGGGTTTAACTAAAATAAAATCTAAAATTGCATTCAATAAAATATTAAACGTGCTAATTTTAAAAGGTGTTTGTCCATCACCTAAAGCATAAAATACCCTCACCAAAACATCACGCCCTAAATAAACAAACATCCCAATTCCATAAGCTATTAATAAGGAGGAAACTAACTGGGTTGCTTCTTGTTTAAATGCTCCCCGTTGATAAACTACCTGTACTATTGGTTCAGATAAAGCTATCATCAACGCCCCTAAAGGTAGCATTGTCACCGCAGTTAATAACAGTCCTTGACGAATGCGTAATTTTAAATCTGGCCAGTTTTCTGGTTCTGCTAATTTGGCAAATATGGGTAATAAAGGCAATAAAATAATATTAGAAATAATCCCTAACGGAGTTTGTACTAATAAATTGGCATAGTTAAAACCTGCGGCTGCGCCTTTAATGGGACTGGCAAAAAATAAATCTGTCGCTACATTTATCGGCATCATTCCCGAAGAAATTGTTGCCGGTGTCATGATTTTAATTACTTCTTGAACTGCGGGAGATTTAAAATCAAATCTTAGTTTCAATGTTCCTAAACCTAACCGCCATTGCACAATTAACTGGACTATCCATTGTAAAATTGCCCCGGCTAAAGTGCCAATTGCTAAAACTATTCCCCCAATAAATGCAAATTCTGGCTGAATTATTTCCTTACCATATTGTAAAGCTAAAATACCAATACCAATAACAACGGTAACGCTAGATAATAAAGGACTAATTGATAATAACCAATATTGATTTGCTGCGTTGAGAGTACCGAAACCAATGCCAATTAAACCGGAAAATAACGCCATTGGGGACATTATTTGTAATTGACGAATGGCAATTTCTCTAGTGTTAGGTTCTAAACCATAACCAACTATATCAATTATTGGTTCTGCTAAAAAAATCTGAGCAATTGTGACTATTAATAATAACCCACCTACTAAGGTTGTGACTGTTTCTACTAAAGGCGCTGCTTCTTCTTTTTTCCGCTTGGCTAAAACGCTGATAATAGCACTATGTAAAGGACCATTGACACCACCAAGTAGTATTAATAAAAAACCGGGGATAATGTAGGCGTAACTGTAAGCAGTAGCAGCAGCACCGACACCAAAAGCAGCAGCGATCGCCTGTTGTCTAATTAAACCAAATACTTTACTAATTAAGGTTGCTGCGGCAACTATACCAGCAATACCAGCAAATGAATGAGAGGGTTTTTGATCTTGTTGTTGTTCAGTCACGAATAATACCCGGAAAATCTTGCAAAAGGCATATCTAAGAATATTTAACCGACAAATTTTAACATCTATCTGGTAACTTTTAAAGAAATGGTTTGTTACCTCATTTGTCTGATAGCGTAGCGTGACGCAAGCCATATCAGGATGTACAGGATGTGATTGTTAGATAGTTAAGTAAAAGGATTTAAAATTGGAATACCACAACTATCAAAATCACGGATATTGCGCGTAACTAAAGTAAGTTGGTGTATTTTAGCAGTAGCAGCAATCATCATATCTGCTTGGGTGACAGTTTTACCAGTTAATCTTTGTTGTCCTCTTATTTCACCACAGAGTTTAGCTATTTCATCAGTAATAGGTAATATTTGACAATTATTTTTGAGAAAATTATCGAACCAATTTTGAATTTTTGGGTTAGGTTTTGCGGTTAAACCATAATAAATTTCTTCAACTGTAATTACACTTATATTGATATCAGATAAATTTTGTAACCATATCAATACACCAGCATTAGGTTGAGGTCTAGCTAGTTCACTAATAATATTAGTATCACACAAAAATGTCATTTTTAGTATTAATCAAAGGGAGTTGGGCGATTTTGGCGAGAGGGAATTTCTAAATCATAATTTTCTTCTATACAGATTTGTTGAAGTTCTTGAAAAGCTGCTGCTAAGGTCTCGAAATTACGATGATCAAAATCTTTTTGACGTTCCAAATCTAAATCTACACCCACTAAAGGAGAAGTTTGAAATAATTCAACTAAATTTTTTGCTGTATTTTTACCTGGTTGTTTTTGAATTTGTTTGTTTAAGTAATTGACTAATTCAATTTTTTCCTCTTCGGTTAAATTATCTATTTCTTTGAATAATGTCTCTAATGTTAAATTGTTCATAGTGATTTCTCTAATTATTGTTATTTGGATTTTAACATATTGTGATAATTAGATTTTTCGGAATTAATAACAGTTTGTCTCGTCCCTAGTCTCAAACAATAAATGTAAGGAGACTCTACTTTTTCTTACACCCCTCCCTACACCCTCTTCTTCACTGTCACCTATGACCTACCTACACCCCAAACTATCCCGTGTAGCCACACCAGTTACAGGGTTAACACCATCAGCCCGTTCACACAATAATGAAACCTGATAACGGTCAATCAAAGCGTCTGTAAAATCAGCCCCAGTGATATCCGCATCATAAAAGCGGCTACGGGTTAAAGTGGCTGCTGTAAAAATAGCGTTCTTGAGATTAGCACCATCTAGGGTGACACGATCAACTAAAGCACCGGTTAAATTAGCATCTTGTAAATTTGCCTTTAATAAGACACCTTTAGTTAACATGGCATTAGTTAAATTTGCCCCTTGAAAATTTGCCCCACGCATTTCCGCAGCTACGAAATTGACTCCTGATAAATCCGTGTGAGAAAAGTCACGATTTTCTAAAGAAGCGTTGTTATAGTTAATAGTATTGACTTGCCCAAAAGCAGGTTTAGGATTAATCATTATCCACAACCAAGCTAAAAGCAAAATCAACAGTAAACTTAATAATCTCCACAAATTTTTTTTCATAACTTTAATAATCATTATTTGTAGTTATTTGTAGTTATTTGTAGTTATTTGTAGGGGTTTAGCATTACTAAACCCTTACCTCTTTTTCTCTCGTTCTGACGGGGTTCAGCACTCTTGAACCAAGAGAGGCTAGGACGGAACTTGGGTTGTAAGTGCAACCAACCAGCGAACAGGAACAATGCAGCCAACAGCAACAAGCCCAAAGAACCTACATACAGTTCTTG
>NZ_BJCE01000357.1:0-3765 GCF_005402885.1 Sphaerospermopsis reniformis | reverse complement strand
GCAATTAGCAAGTTTAGCTGATTCTCCACACAAAAATTCCAGAATAGCAGCTAAATTTTCATCAGGATTGATTAAGTGTTGTTGGCATCCATAATTAGACATTTTTCTGATTTTCGATATTGTCCTGTATAATAACATGAAGTTTTAATCAAGATTGGATGAATTATTCTATACAATTTTGAATGTGGCTAAAGCCCATCAATCGCTTTAATGCGACTAAAGTCCCTATCGACTTATCCCCATGTCTAAAAGCCTGGGGCTTGCGTCTCGTTTCAGGGTCATGGAAAAAATTGGTCAAAAGATACTTGTCCATAGTTGATTATGGACAAGCACAAACCGGACAAAGACTGCTTTTACTTATTCAGACTCTCCCGAGAATTTGAGGTGATTTCCATTCTGCCATCATTTGCTGTTGCTCCCGATTAATGATGGATCAGTAGCACCATCTACGGTAGCGGCGGTTTTTGGTTCGGGGAAAACGAATCTTAACAAAGGAGGAGCTAAGAAGGTAGTAAGAATTACCATCATAATAATTGCTGCTCCTAGTGGTTTTGAGAGAGCGCCACTAGCTGCACCAACACCGGCAAATACCAAACCTACTTCACCTCTGGGAATCATACCCACACCGATGGCTAAACGGTTAATACCTGGTTGACCAAATACGGCCAAACCTGTGATCACTTTACCAATAATGGCGACTGTGATCAGGAAGATTGCCATAATTAAACCTTCTCTGTTGGTGGGAATAGCTGGGTTTAAAACTCCTAAGTCGGTTTTTGCGCCGACGGCGACGAAGAAAACTGGAACTAGCATATCCGCAATGGGAAGAACTTGATTTTGTAGTTCTTTGCGTTTATCGGTTTCTTCAAGAACTAAACCTGCTGCAAATGCTCCCAGAATTGCTTCTAAGTTGATGACATCAGCAATGTAGGCCATGATGAAGGCGAAAATGAACGCTGGGATAACTACTCCACCGCGTGTTTTGAGTAGATCGGCGATCGCTACAAAGGTTTTATTGAAAATGTTACCCAGGATGACTGCACCAATCAGAAAAGCTGTGGCGCTCACGATCAAATAAATGACGTTGCTTACATCTACTGCGCCATCTTTGGCCAAACTAGCAACTACGGCTAAAACGATGATTCCCAATACGTCATCTATTACCGCTGCACCGAGAATTATCTGGCCTTCTTTGGAATTTAACCTTCCTATTTCTGATAGCACTTTGGAGGTAATACCGATACTGGTAGCTGTCAAAGCTGCACCGGCAAAAATTGCGGGTACTGCACTGATACCAAAGATGATCATTAAACCTGCTGTACCTGCGGCAAAGGGTACTACTACGCCCACTACTGCGACTACAAAAGCTTGGATACCGACTTCCATTAAGTCTTTTAAATTAGATTCCAAGCCAATTTCAAACAGCAGGATAATTACACCCAGTTCGGCTAAAACTGAAATTACCTCTGACTGTGCTGCAAAAACCTGGGGAGTTGCTTCTGGAGTTAAACCAGCGGTGATTTGCAGGAATGTCATAATTAAGGAGTTGGAACTGTCTGTACCTCCTTCTGGAAATACCAACAGATGCAAAACAGATGTACCGATGATCACACCACCAACGAGTTCACCTAAAACGGGTGGTAAACCGATTTTATTGGATAGTTCGCCTCCCAGTTTGCTGGCGAAATAAATTACTACTAAACTCAGTAGCACGGCTGCTACTACCATTGTACTGTCTACGGGTTCTGTGGCTGTGGCATTAGCCAATAGTGGAACTGTAAAGTTGATTGTGTTCAAAAACTGCATTGGTTCTGTGAATATCCTTCTTTAGTTATTTGTACCTTGTTATGGAAACTATTTCATAGGTCTTCATGTATTGGCAGTCCTAACACAAACGATAAGTTATTTAATATATTTACTCTGATATAGGACTTACGCACTGTACAAATTCACCATGATGTGCATGAACGAAAATCCGTCGTTTCAGGCTTTTGTCGATTAACTTCCGATCAATAGCGATCGCTCAAAAATCATTAAAAAATCACGTTAAAAAGCCTGAAATCCATACCTCATATTTGGTTGATCCTGTCAATGCGTAAGTCCTATGATAATACAATATATAAATTCAGTAGAGGGTAAATTGTGTTGTATAGATTAGATAGGTCTATGTAGGGTGTGGCTGTAAACAATGATGATGTTACTTGCTAAAGGGTGCTAGGAATGAATGAGAAAGAACTGAAACTAGGTAAATACCTGACTTTAGAAGATTTTTGTACCTGTACTCAGACTTATCAAAAATATGCTCAATATATCAACCCTTTCCCTCAGAATATTCTAGAGACTATTCCGGCTTTACAAGATTTAAATAAGTTGATCATTGATCCTGTTATTGATAATTACGGCAGGGACAAGTTTATTTTAACTTATGGTTTTTGTTCTGCTGATTTAAAAAAGTTTTTGGAGAAAAAAGATCCATTGACAGGTGAAAAAAATGGTCGGGTTGCACCTAAGTTAGATCAGCATATCAGTTATGAAATTAACAAGAATGGTAAATATTATTGTGAAAGGTTGGGTGCTGCTTGTGATTTTATGATTGCAGATTTACCTAGTGAATGTTTGGTAGATTGGATTTTACAGCATAAGTTACCTTTTGATTCTTTGTATTTTTATGGTAGCACTAGACCGATTCATGTTAGTTATGGATTGCAGCATAAACGGGATATTTGGACGTTTGGGGATGTGAGACAACCGACGAAGAAGGGGATTGAGCATTGGGTGAAGTTGGCGAAGGAGATATGATGTTTCTGGGAATTAGGGGAATTGTTTGAGGCGATCGCACGGTGAAAATTAAGTGAAAATTAAGTGAACATCAGGTGACAATTATTTTATTTTTGGTATAATTTTTTATTATGCTTGTGTTCCTATTGTGATTGATTAGTTTGTAGTGAGGAATTTATTCCTCATTTGAGGACTAAAGTCCTCACTACGAAATATTATCAATCAGAAGTCGGGTATCTGATCATTAACTGTGGAGTTAAATCTAATGACACAAATTACAACCACAAATTTTGAATTAATTCAACCTTCAGCTAATCATCAAACTTTGACAGATGAGCAGTTTATGTTATTAAAGGAGGACGGAAATCTTTATGAATATGTGGATGGAGAGCTAGTTATTGTGGCAAATTCAGGTTTAGAACATGGTTATTTAGCTCTAACTCTCGGATATTTTTTAACTGGTTTTGTGCGCGAACATAAACTTGGTATAACTTGCGATTCTAGCACTGCTTTTAAAATGAAAACTGGTAACAAAAGATCCCCTGATCTGGCTTTTATTGATAAAGAAAGATTACAAGGTTTAAAGAGATTACCCAAGGGTTTTTTTGATGGCGCTCCTGATTTAGCTGTAGAAATTATATCTCCTAATAATACTTTTGAGGAAATTCATAATAAATTAGTAGAGTATTTTGAAAATGGAACTCGTTTAGCATGGGTGATATTACCAGATGAAGAATGTGTATTAGTTTATCGCAAACCTAAACCATCACAGCTTTTACAATTAGAAGATAGTCTTGATGGAGAAGATGTGATTCCTAATTTTCATCTTCCTTTGACAGAGTTATTTCAAGAATTGTCTTTTTAAATAGGGTTTGCTGAATAAACCTAAAACCTTGATATATCAAAGGTTAGAGGCTGATAAACACAGAAATTAGTGCAAGGGTTTTGAAGGGTATACCGGAAAAAGTGTGCATTTTTTGGGATTTC
>NZ_BJCE01000356.1:0-3767 GCF_005402885.1 Sphaerospermopsis reniformis | reverse complement strand
GGCTTTATGCGTGTGGAAGAGCAATTATGTGTTTTTGTAATGGAGAAGACGGTATCCGAGTAGTGATAATGTGACTGGGGTTCAGACGTGTGGGTTTACGATCTTGAGTAGGTGATGTTCGGTGAGAGGTAAGAGATTTTGTCTTTTGGATATATGATTATGTCTTTTGGCTTTTGGATTTTGGCTGTAGGGTTATTGAAAGTAGATTGTTTGTCTGTTACAAAGTCTCAAATATCAGACCTCAGTCCCCAGTCCCCAGTCCCCAGTCCCCAGTCCCCAGTCACCTATAGCGTGCCAAAACCTTTTTTCTTTTTCTCTTTCTTTTTCTTTTTCGCTGCTGGTGCGCCGCCGGGATAACCGCGCCAACCGGGTGCAGGACGGTTTCCTGCGGCTAGGGGGTTGCCCATACCACCGCCAAACATTCCTGGCATTCCGGGGAAGTTGCCTTGTCCCATTTGCTGCATGAGCGATCGCATTTTTTGGAAATCTGCTACCAACTTACTCACGTCTGATTCTTTATAACCAGAACCAGAAGCAATGCGTCGCCGCCGACTGGGAGAACTGGCCAATAGTTCTGGATCTTTTCTTTCCTGCTTAGTCATGGAATTAATCATGGCTTCACAGCGTTTTAGCTGGGTTTCCCCTTGCTTCAACTGGTCATCAGAAAGTTTACCCATACCGGGAATCAACTTCATGATGCCACCTAATGAACCCATATTTTTCATTAGGCGTAGCTGTTTTAAGAAGTCTGTAAAATCAAACTTCGCTGACAGCATTTTCTCCTGCATTTTCTCAGCGTCGGCGATGTCGATTTCTTCCTGGGCTTTTTCACCAAGGTAAGAACATCACCCATGCCCAAAATACGGGAGGCCATGCGGTCTGGATAAAAAGGTTGCAGCGCCTCGACTTTTTCACCCACACCGACAAACTTAATCGGCGCACCGGAAATTTGCCGCACTGACAAAGCCGCACCACCACGGCTATCACCGTCCATTTTGGTGAGAATAGCCCCAGTTATACCAATTTGTTGATGGAAAGTACGGGTCAGATTTGCTGCTTCTTGCCCTGTCATTGCATCCACAACTAACAGAGTTTCATCTGGTTCAATCGTTGACTTGATGCGGGCTAATTCCGCCATCATGTCTTGGTCAATTTGTAAGCGTCCAGCGGTATCAACAATCACTGTATTAATACCTTCTGCCTTGGCACGTTCTACCCCTTGACGGGCGATTTCTACGGGGTCAGCATCACTGCCCATCTCAAACACAGGTACGTTAATTTGCTTACCCAGTGTAATTAACTGATCAATAGCTGCGGGACGATATACGTCTGTGGCGACTAACAAACAACTACGATCTAATTTTCTTAAATGTAGAGCTAATTTAGCAGTAGCGGTGGTTTTACCAGTACCTTGTAAACCTGCCATCAAGACAACGGTAGTTTTATCCTTAACTTCTGCCAGGGGAACATTTTCTTCCCCCATCACCTGTACCAGTTCATCATAAACAATTTTGATAAACTGCTGGTCAGGACGTACACCAGCTATGACCTCAGATCCCTGGGCTTTGGTTTCGACTTCAGCTATAAAATCTTTAACTACCTGGAGGTTAACATCTGCTTCCAACAAAGCCCGACGCACTTCGCGCAATGCGTCTTGAATGTTGGATTGAGAGATTTTATCTTGTCCCCGCAGTTTTTTCCAGGCGGCTTCTAAACGGTCAGATAGTGCATCAAACATAATGTAATTACAATGTACGTGAGTCAGTGAGAAAGTTTAAACCAAGTTTAAACCGCTGGTTTTGCGCTCCAGTCCAGGCAGAATTTTAGGTAAAGTTTTAACCTGTTATAATACCAGCTTAGTCGTTTTTCACCCAACTGTCGCCACTGGATTATAAGAAAAAAGGCTCTACCTCTTTCCTTTGTGTCCTTTGCGTACTTTGCGGTTCGTTCTTCCAGGATGAATGTGTTTGTTTGAATAATCAAGAAAGCAAAATAGGCGTTAAAATCGATCTAGCCTTTGTATTTTCGTGGTTTTGTTCCAAATAAATCAGAGTGCGGTTCACTGCATAAATCCTCACTGTCAACGTCCTTATCCCCAACCTTGGGGCAACAAATTTTGTAACAGCTGTGGCAGTCCGTTACAGTTAGTAGACCGTTATTACCCACTGAAACCTTTAGGTTCAGGCGGTTTTGCCCAAATTTATACGGTTTGGGATGTCAAAACTCAAACTGAAAAGGTACTGAAAGTCTTGGTGGAAAATTCTCCCAAGGCTTTGGAGTTATTTATCCTAGAAGCGGAAGTTTTAAGTAATTTCCGCAATTCTGGTGTGCCTCAAGTTGACGCTAATGGGTATTTTCAAATCAGTGTGACTCATCCTAAACCACACCAGTTAGCTTGTCTGGTGATGGAAAAGATTGATGGTTATACTTTGGAGGAAGTGCGTAAAAATTTTCCTCAAGGATGTCCAGAGGATTTGGTGTTAAATTTGCTTTCCCAAGCTGTAAAAATTTTACAGGAATTACATCACCGGAAAATTATTCATCGGGATATTAAACCTTCTAATTTAATGTTGCGTAGTCCTGCACCTAATGCACTTTTACAAGCAGATCAATTGGTGTTAATTGATTTTGGTGGGGCTAAACAATTTAGTGGGGGAATATTGCGATCGCCTTCTCCTTCTACTCGTTTATTTTCTTCTGGTTACAGTCCACCAGAACAAATTACAGGAGGTAATGTTGGTCCTGCGGCTGATTTTTATGCTTTGGGACGAACAATGATTGAATTACTTACAGGTAAATATCCACAAGAATTAGAAGATCCGATTACTGGGGAATTAAACTGGCGTAAGTGGTGTAATGTTAATATTCAACTAGCAGATTTATTAGATGAAATGATACAGGCGGATGTGCGATCGCGTCCAGCCCATGCAG
This sequence comes from Sphaerospermopsis reniformis, assembly GCF_005402885.1. NCBI lineage: Bacteria > Bacillati > Cyanobacteriota > Cyanophyceae > Nostocales > Aphanizomenonaceae > Sphaerospermopsis > Sphaerospermopsis reniformis. The sequence continues at coordinate 836 of NZ_BJCE01000356.1, read as the reverse complement.
CTATTATTCAAAAACGTTTATTAGCAATTAATTCTGTAAAATCCAAAAAATTACAAAAATCACAACTAGGCTTTTTTACCCAAATTAAAAATAGTATCGTCCAAACTATCACAGAAATTACCCAAGCTGTAGGTAATACAACTTTATTTACAGTGCAAGCAATTTTCAACTTTTTGAAAGCTTGTTTAGCGACAATTTGGGCAATAATTTTAAGTTTTATTGGTGCGAGTGTGGGAACTATTGGTGGTTTTTTACTGGCTTATCAAACTAAATCAGGCGCTTTTGTGGCAGAATTTATATCACGCCAATTACCCCAATTCATCCCCAATTTTACACCTACAAATCCCAAGGAAATTATCATTTATGCTGTTGCTGGTTTAGGTACTGCTTGGGGAATTACTTTATCTGGAAGTTTTGGACAAAAACGACGTTTTTTAGTATCAGCTATGATGGGTGTAATAGGCTATAGTTCAGGTTGGATAACTTGGCAATTTATTAAACCACAGAATAGCCCTGAAGGATTAATTGCCTGGATGTTAATCTCAATTTCTTTACTCACTTTGGGTTTAGGTCTGCGTACCCATTACCTAGCTTACGCTTTTATAGCTGCTTTTGGTAGTGCTAATATTGTCGCAGGTTTAATTCATTTAGGGATCAAAATTTCATTGTTCCATTTTTCCGATTCACCAAATTGGGTAGAGTTATTACAGCATATAGCTTTTTTTGGTTCTATTGGTGTTTTAATTAGTCTTTGTTTAGGGTTAAGTTATTACATTATTGTTCCTTGTTTGCGTTGGTTAGGATGGAGATAATTGATAATTGATAATTGATAATTG
>NZ_BJCE01000355.1:0-3824 GCF_005402885.1 Sphaerospermopsis reniformis | reverse complement strand
TCTTTTAGGTGTTTTAAGAGCTTTTCTCTCTGTTCTTGAGACAGATGGTTTTTTGCTGGCATAATTCAGAAGCGATCGCTTAGTTACTTAATTCCCTATTATACAATCTAGCTGCACAACAGCTTACAACATTGAATCTTGAAAATATTGTGGTACGGGAATCTTGTTTGCCACAGGTGTACCTCAATCAGATAAAATACGCTGTTTTTTATCTTAACAACTAATTTAATCAAGCGTTGTCTATCTTAAAAAAAACTGGGAATTTCTGGAATATGTTCTGATGTAGGGACAGTCATCTCAGTAATCTTTTGTTCTTCCTGATTTATTTGCGTCTTTTTCACAGGAAGTATGACAGATAAAAATTTAGGTAAAACCAAACAGACAACCGTATTTAACAAAGTTATAAGTATGCCATCTATTAAACTCATAGATCATTCTCCCTTTGTGAAACTTGGTTGCTGGTCTGATCTAGTATGAACTATAACTTTGATCTTAGGGCAATTATTCGATTTTGAATTTCTTTTGCTGTATATAAATAAATCAAATACTTTACATAACTAATTATAACTTTAAAAAACTTAAAATTCAGAGGAAGAGGTAAAGGAAAAAGCAAAAACCTTTAACCTTTCCCCAAACCAAATAAGCTAAATAAGCTAAATAAGCTATTTATTCTCCCCAGCCAGGAGAACACCGAGAACAAAATTGAGGGCTAAATTTACAAAATTGGCTACCAGTCAAATGGTAAACTGTACAATAGGGAAAACTCGTAACTTCTACTTTAGCTGTATTCAATCGAGAATCTATCAGTGAAGGTTTAGGTAGTTTGGTTTTGCAAGACGACAGCATAGATAGAAACTTGGGCAAAGCTAGACAAGCAAAAGCATTGATGAGAGTAATTAATAATGCCTCAATTAAACCTATAGCTAATCACCTCCTTCAGAAATTAGGCAGCAATAATTCATAATTCATCATCTCTAGACTGTAGAGCAACCTGGTTTTTTGACTTATGCAAATAGGTTTGAGAGAATTAAGAATTATGAATTAGTAACTATGAATTGGTCATTGGGTAGCTGACGCAGTAAAATACATGGAACTATACCAAGAAAGAACCATTGCATTTAATCTATATAAATTTAGTTTAGCATAAGGTTTGGTCAATAGAACTGTGGAAATTGTGCTACTGTCATACACAGTCAGGAAAGCTGATATCTAATACTGTTATTAGAAAAATCACAAATTTACTAAACACTAAACACTAAACAACTAAGTGCTATGTCAAAAATACAACCTGATTCCTCTTTTTTATCCAACGTCACTGAGCGAGAATACCGAGCATTGCAAAGTTTGGCAGATTACACAAATGTTGAGTCGTTGCCAGAAATATGGACTTTGGCTGCCAGGAAATTTGGTAATATTGTTGCCTTGCATAACCCCCACGCAAAACCCGAAGTAAAGATTACCTATTCTCAGCTATCCTTACAAATTCAACGATTTGCAGCGGGTTTGCAGGTTTTAGGGGTGAATATGGGTGAGGATGAAACATCTAGCACTGGACAACGCATTTCCCTGATAGCAGATAACAGTCCGCGCTGGTTTATTGCTGATCAAGGGATCATGACCGCGGGAGCAGTAAACGCAGTGCGTAGCGCCCAAGCTGAAAGGGAAGAATTACTATATATTATCGCCAATAGTGGTAGTACGGGGCTGGTAGTTGAAGATATCAAGACATTCAAAAAACTAGAAGCTGGTTTGCAAGACTTACCGATTAAATTCGTAGTCTTACTTTCTGATGAAACACCACCAACAGCAGAAAATTATCAACTGCTCAATTTTACCCAATTACTAGACATTGGTAGCAACCAAACTTTAGTAGCAAATAAACCCAGCGGTGATGCCTTGGCAACCTTAATTTATACCTCTGGGACTACAGGCAAACCTAAAGGTGTGATGCTTTCTCATAAAAATTTGCTGCACCAAGTCAAGACCTTGGGAACTATAGTTCAACCACAACCAGGAGATATAGTCCTTAGCATTCTGCCGACATGGCATAGTTATGAACGCAGTGGAGAGTATTTTTTACTTTCTCAAGGTTGTACACAAGTTTATACAAACTTACGTTCAGTTAAAGAAGACCTGAAAGAATTTAAACCTAATTTCATGATTGCTGTACCCCGGTTGTGGGAATCAATTTATGAAGGAGTACAAAAGCAGTTCCGCAGCCAACCAGCCAATAAACAAAAGCTGATTAAATTTTTACTGGACATGAGCCAGAAATATATCACAGCGCGACGCATTGCCCAGGGATTGAGTTTAGATCATGTTAATGCCTCAGATATGGAGCGAATAGGGGCGAAAATAGTAAAATTAGCCTTGTCACCGTTTCAAGCACTGGGAGAAAAATTAGTTTATGCTAAAGTGCGAGAAGCCACAGGGGGCAGAATAAAACAAGTCATTAGTGGTGGTGGGGCGCTACCCCGACATATAGACAACTTTTTTGAAATTATTGGTGTAGAGATTTTACAAGGGTATGGTTTAACAGAAACCTCACCAGTAACAAACGCCCGTCGTCCGTGGCGAAATTTGCGGGGTTCATCAGGGCAACCAATACCGGGAACAGAAGTTAGAATAGTTGATCCAGAAACGAGACAACCCTTACCAGCAGGAAAACGAGGTTTGGTGTTGCTCAAAGGACCACAAGTGATGCAAGGATATTACAAAAATCCGGAAGCGACAAAAAAAGTCATAGATGCGGAAGGTTGGTTTGATAGCGGTGATCTGGGCTGGGTGACACCTCAAAATGATTTGGTGCTGACTGGTAGGGCTAAAGATACAATTGTTTTGACAAATGGGGAAAATATTGAACCGCAACCGATAGAAGATGCTTGTTTGCGATCGCCCTATATTGATCAAATTATGCTCGTAGGACAAGACGAGCGCAGTTTAGGAGCTTTAATTGTTCCCAACCTGGAAGCCTTAGAAAAATGGGCAGAAAGTCAGAATTTGAAATTAAGCACCCAAGATGATCATACTGGCTCAACCAGTCAAAAAATTGACTTAGAGAGTAAAATAATTCAGGATTTATATCGGCAGGAACTGAATCGGGAAGTCAAAAACCGTCCAGGTTACAGAGCCGATGACAGAATTGGACAATTCACACTAATTCTCGAACCCTTTTCCATTGAAAATGGCATGATGACACAAACCTTAAAAATTCGTCGTCACGTTGTCATGGAACGATATCGAGATATTATTGACGGAATGTTTGCCAAATAACTCCACTTGCAAACTATCAGAGTGAACGTAAAATTTTTATGGATGTATCCAACCCTCAATTACTTTTAAAGCGCGTCGTTAACGTCAAAGCTATTGTTACTCCTCTTTGGAAAGAGGAAGTACAACAGCAACTGCAAGCGCAGATCAACCAACTAGATCAGCAACTGCAACAGCTAGACATCGAAGGACAAAGAGCAATAACCGCCATTCAAAAACAGAGTTTACAACCACCAGGACCCCAAACCATACAACAAATTGACAATATCCAACTTCAGGTTAATCAAAAGAAAAGTGAACTGCTAGAGCAAAAAAACCAATTACTACAAAACCTTCAGCAAGTGCAGTATCTGGAGTTAGATCAAGAAGTTAACCAATTTCAAATGGAAGGCTTTTTCAAGATAGAAACTGGAGACAACCTCATTAGTAAAATGCAAGTTGAAATTGTCCTCCGTGATGGTGTAGTCGAAGAAATTCGCGGAGATGTTTAGTTATTGGGGACTGGGGACTGGTGACTGGGGACTGGGGACTGGGGACTGGGGACTGGGGACTGG
>NZ_BJCE01000354.1:0-3845 GCF_005402885.1 Sphaerospermopsis reniformis | reverse complement strand
ACCCCTAGCGCGTTTTGGGTACATATGTATATAATTGGTAATATTTTTCATCTTTGGTAGAACCACGGTATATTTTCCATTTACCGTTCTACCATTTTTCCGTTATATATTTCGGACAGGTCTATTGGTAATTGGTAAGAATAAACTCTTGCCTTTTGCCTTTTTCTGTCACCAATCACCAATCACCAATCACCAATCACCAATCTCCTACTTATGCATTTTTTGATGCCAGTTCCAGGCGTGAGTGACAATATCTTTGATATCAGGATATATAGGTTGCCAACCTAAGATTTTTCTGGCTTTTTCGCTACTACCAATGAGAGAAGGAGGATCACCAGGACGGCGATCGCATTCTTGAACTGATATATTTATTCCTGTCACTTCTTGAGCAGCAGCAATAACTTCTCTCACAGAAAAACCGTTACCATTACCTAAATTGAAAACATTACTTTCACCACCTTTAAGCAGATATTCCAAACCTAAAATATGGGCATCTGCTAAATCAGAAACGTGAATATAATCACGAATACAAGTACCATCAGGGGTGGGATAATCAGTACCAAAAATAGAAATTGATTGGCGTTGACCTAAAGCTGTCTGTAATACCAAAGGAATTAAATGAGTTTCGGGATTATGATCCTCTCCTAATAAACCACTAGGATCAGCACCAGCAGCATTAAAATAGCGGAAACATACAGATTTTAAACCGTAAGCAACATCAAAATCCGAGAGTATCCTTTCCACCATTAACTTAGTAGCACCATAGGGGTTAATGGGATTTTGGGGATGATCCTCAGTGATAGGGATAAATTTTGGGACTCCGTAAGTGGCACAGGTAGAAGAAAAGACAAATTTTTTAATAGACGCTGCCAGCATCGCTTCCAATAACGTCAAAGTTGCCACAACATTATTACGGTAATATTTGTCCGGTTCAGTTACGGATTCACCCACATAGGCATAAGCAGAAAAGTGCATAACTGCTTCAATTTTGTGGGTTTGAAACAGATGATCCAACAGGGGACGATCTTCTATATCACCTTCAATGAGTTTTACCTGCAAAACCTGTTCTACCAAATCTCGATGGCCATAGACCAGATTATCCAAGATTAACACCTGATAACCCGCTTGCAGTAAGGCTTTCACGGCATGAGAACCGATGTATCCTGCTCCCCCTGTGACTAGGACGGTGGGGTTTTGCGTTGACATAGTTGTTCCTTTTAACGAGTTGACGACGACTACTCAATTAATTTATGCCACTGGTGTTAGGTTAGTCTTTTGAAAAATTCCAAATAATACACTCAGTGTCAAAAATTTGCTCTAAAATCACTACGACGGTAGTCTGTGTGCGTGAAGTGGGAGTTATTTTTAAGTCAGTGATAAATTGCAGTTTGACGATAAAATAAACCCACTTATAGCAGGAGTCAGAAGTCGTTATTAACCAAACTATTAACAGTGCCAATACCATCTCCGATGTGATGACTGCTGGCATCTTACCTGTGGGTGATGTGAAAATCCCATCTTATCTACTACAAAATCCTCAAGCTATCAGTACAAGGGGGTTGCGTGTAGAAGATTTTGTACCTAATGCGGAAACTCTGCAACTCACAACCCAAGTTTGGGAAAGTTATCTTAATCAAATTTACGTTTTCTTACGTGGGCGCTCGTGATCAGGAGGCAGGGGCAGTAAAATTTTAGATTTTAGATTTTAGATTTTAGATTTTAGATGACAAAAACAATCCAAAATCCAAAATCCTTTCATTGAATCGCCCAATGCCCCTGCCTTTTGCGATTTAGGATGACAAAGTGTAAAATTGCTTAAATGGCACAATCTCGACGGCTTGCTAAACTCGGTAGTTACTTACGTCCCCATTGGCAGGATACTGCTTTGGGCATTATTGCCTTATTGTCTGTCAATGGGTTGGGCGTTTATATTCCTTTGCTGATTCGCTCTGGGGTGGATACACTTTCCACAACTTTTAGATTGGATCAGGTACTACGTTATGTAGTAATCATTATCGCCCTCAGTTCCGCAATGTGGATGATGCGTATGGCTTCCCGCATCTGGATTTTTGGTGTGGGTCGTCAGGTAGAATTTGAACTGAAACAGCGAATTTTTGAGCATTTACTTCAACTAGAACCGTCTTATTTTGCCAGTAATACTTCTGGTGATCTTATTAGTCGGGCTACTAGCGATGTGGACAATATCAGGCGGTTGTTGGGTTTTGCGGTATTGAGTTTAGCAAATACTTTTTTTGCTTATACTCTGACGCTGCCAGTAATGCTATCAATTAGTGTGGATCTGACTTTAGCTTCTCTGGCAGTTTATCCGTTTATGTTTTTGTTGGTGCATTTTTTTAGCGATCGCCTACGCACACAACAAGCTGCTGTCCAAGAACAACTTTCGGATATTAGCGAACTGATCCAAGAAGATATCAGTGGTATTTCTTTGATTAAAATTTACGCTCAGGAAGAAAATGAGCGTCGAGCTTTTCAAAAGAAAAATCAGGCTTTATTAACAGCTAACTTGACATTAGCTAAAACCCGCAGTACTCTATTTCCTCTGATTGGTGGTTTAGCTAATATTAGTTCCCTAATTATTATTTGGTTGGGAACTATGCGGATATCTTCTGGTAATCTGGCTGTGGGTGATTTTTTGGCTTTATTGATTTATGTAGAGCGTTTAGTTTTCCCCACGGCTTTATTAGGTTTTACCATTACTGCTTACCAAAGAGGTGAAGTTAGTATTGATCGGTTAGAATCAATTTTTAGTATCATTCCCAAAATTCAAGATCCACCTGATGCTATTTCTCTACCCACAAATACAGTTAAAGGTGAAGTTACAGCCAAAAATTTTAGTTACACCTACCCTGGTGCTAATACCCCGGCTTTAGATGATATTAACTTTACTATTAAACCAGGGGAAGTGGTAGCAGTGGTCGGGGCTATTGGTTCGGGAAAATCTACTTTAGCTAATGCTTTACCACGGTTGTTGGATATTCAGGAGGAACAGTTATTTTTAGATGGTTTGGATGTTACAAAAATAGCATTAAATGATTTACGAGGGGCGATCGCTTACGTTCCTCAAGATAGTTTTTTGTTTAGTACCACCATTAAAAATAATATCCGTTATGGCGACCCCATTAGTGAACAAGAAAGGGTAGAAACTGTTGCTAATCTTGCTCAAATAGCCGCTGAAATTAATAATTTCCCCCAGGAATATGAAACAATTGTTGGTGAAAGAGGAATTACCCTTTCCGGTGGCCAGCGACAACGTACATCTTTAGCTAGAGCCATGTTAATTGATGCTCCAGTTTTAATTTTAGATGATGCCCTTTCTAGTGTGGATAATCAAACTGCTACCCAAATTCTGAAAAATCTCTCTAGCGGTACAAAACAGAAAACCGTGATTTTCATTACCCATCAACTTTCAGCAGCGGCGACTGCTGATAGAATCATGGTTATGGATCATGGTAAAATTGTACAAATTGGTAAACATTCAGAACTTGTGGAACAACCAGGATTATATCAAAAATTGTGGAGTCAGCATCAAGTAGAAGAGTTACTACATTGAGTAACTACATTAAAGTAGCAAATTTTCCTGTAAGAGGATGTTTGAAAAGTTTTTAATGTATAAATAAACCCCTCTCCAAACCTCTCCCCGACGCGGGGAGTTTTTGTATTTATTCAGCAAGCCCTAATTATATTCCTCTCTTTTTTGTCTTACCGGGTGACAAGGAGGCTAAACAGCTTGTCTCATAAGGAAAAGAGCCTGAAAACCACGTTGAAAAAATAAGCGTTTATGAGGTTTGAGAGCAATTAAATTGAGAGCTAAATCAGCCCACAAA
>NZ_BJCE01000353.1:0-3859 GCF_005402885.1 Sphaerospermopsis reniformis | reverse complement strand
TGTGCATGACAAGAGAGATGGAGTTATGGATAGTCGAGCTACGTGCAGCGGGACACGGTCATTCGGCACGAATCCGCAGAGCGCAGTAAACAGACGAGAGCTCGGGTTATTCTGGGAGCAGGCACCAGTAGTGAGTACCCAGTCGCCGGGACTCAGTCGGCAGTCACCAGACCCCAGTCCCCAGTCCCCAGTCCCCAGTCCCCAGTCACCAGTCCCCAGTCCCCAGTCCCCAGTCCCCAGTCCCCAGTCCCCACACAAATATTTTTAAAGTTTCTGGAAAATTGGCGCTTATGTTTGCTATTTGTGGAAAAGTGATTAAATCAGGAGAACCAAATTTATGACTTCCAAAGGAAAAGCTGCTAAACCTTCTTACGTTTTCCGTGCCAGTTGGGCGTTGCTACTGTTGGCGATCAACTTCTTGGTGGCAGCTTATTATTTTCAGATCATTGAATAATTAGCTTTCAGCTTTCAGCTTTCAGCTTTTAGCGATCAACTTTCTTGCCATTAGGTTGATGCTAAATACTGACGGCTGAAGGCTGATTTTTTATACTAATTGGAAAGATGAATTTGAACAATTAAAAGATGAAATGTTGATATATCAAGACTTTCACAATCCAAAATCCAAAATCCACAATCTAAAATGGTATTAGATTGTGCCTTTAAATAAACCTTTGGGACGGATGAGCAGCACCAAAATCATGATTAAGAGAGCTACACCTTGTTTATACTGAGAACCTAGCCAAGGGATGCTGACTTCCTGAACAATACCAATGATAAAAGCAGCAGCGATCGCACCGTAGGGATTGCCAATACCACCCAAAATCACAGAGGCAAACAAGGGCAAAATCAGAAACCAGCCCATATTCGGACGTACAGCGGTAATCAAACCGTACATACTACCGCCTAAAGAAGTAAAAGTACCTGCAATTATCCAAGTCCAAAGAATTACTCTATCAACGTTAATACCAGATACTCTAGCTAAGTCTAAATCATCGGCTACTGCTCGCATAGCTTTACCGATTTTAGTGTTTTGTAATATGTAGTGAAGAAACAAAATCGCCAGCACAGCTAACCCTAGTACCAATAATTGATTTTGCGGTATCCGTAATTCCCCAAATTCTAAAGCAGGGATGACAGGGAGATTATAGTTTTGGTTTTTACCACCCCAAATAAAAATAATGCCGTTGCGGAGAAATAAGGCCAGTCCGATAGAAATGATGATCAGTGTGGTGGAAGTAGCACGAACTGACCGCATTTTTGACCACAGCAATTTTTCTGTCAGTAACATTACTGCGACTGTTCCCGATGCTGCTAAAATCATTGATAGCCAAATGTTTACACCCAAGGCATTGGCTACCAAAGTCAAATAAGCTCCCAAGGTAAGAAAATCACCATGAGCAAAGTTTGATAATCGTAAAATTCCATAGGTCAGCGTTAGTCCTACTGCTCCTAGAGCAATAATACTGCCCACCGCAATGCCATTAATGATTAATTGAGCTAGTTGTGTATCCATTGTTTTAAGTTTCTGTGAAGAAAATAAAATAAATGTGTAATGTGATTCAATAACAGTTGCATTAGGCGTTACAATAGACACTATCAGTTATAATTTACAATTAAAAGATATTTCTACGTTAATATACATAAAATCCAGTTCATAATTTCCTGCCAAGGTTAGTTTCTTTGGCTGTCTAGTAAACCATGCAGCAGTCTTCAAACTTACCAGAACAAAACTCCCAGATCGATGGAACATCAAAACTTTTGCACACAATCCAGCAACGGCGGGATAATTTTTGGTTGCAAAACAGCTTGAATCATTTGCAGAGTCGTTTAAATGATTGTCTGCTGGCTGCTAATATGATGCAGTCCACAGGGACAGAAGCAGAAATTTATCAAACGGTAGTCAACGAACTGGAAAAAGCTTTAAATGGGCGTTGGGTGGCGATCGCTCAATTTCCAGCAGATGAAATAGTGGGTAAGATTTGTTATGTTTCTAGTTCTTCCTCCCTGAGAACACCAATCATAGAAATAATATCCCAACCTGGAACAAAGCTGGACTTGAGGTTAAACGCTACCATCAGACTGGAAGATTTGCAGCAAATGGAGAAACAAAAACCTGGCAGTGCTTGGCGTTTAGTTGATGATGATAACGGTATGATGGCATGGCTAATTATTGCCACATCAAAGTCTAACGTGAATGGTGTTTCAATTAAACCATCCTTAACTCCCCTGCGATCGCAATTCATTAAAAGAACAATTCAGCATTGTCATACAGCCTTAACACAACTAAGCTGTTGTGCATTTAATTTGTATAAGTGGAACAGGCATCTTGCCTGTTAAACAAGAGTTCAGAACATTAGGATTATACAATTTAGCTGTGTAACAGCTTAAAGCAAATGCAATTTTGGCAAGAAAGATGTAAACAATTAGCTAATTATAATCAAGAATTAGAACGCACCAATCAACTTAAAAATCAATTTCTCGCCAATACCAGTCACGAAATCCGCACACTTTTAAGTTCTATAATTGGATTTACTCATCTACTTTTAGCACAAGGTTACGAACCAGACAGACAACGCCATCAAGAATATTTACACATTATTCAATCGAGTGGTAAACATTTACTAGACTTGATTAACGATATTTTGGATCTTTCCAAAATAGAAGCCAACGAGCTAGAAATACAATGGGAAATAATTGATGTACCATCATTATGTAGCAATGTTTTAGCTTTAGTGAAAGAAAAAGCTGCTAATAAAGGTTTGAAATTACGTTTAGAAATTAACGATGATGTAACAACTTTATTAGCTGATCCTTTGCGACTCAAGCAAATGCTCTTGAATTTATTATTTAATGCAGTCAAATTTACCAATTCAGGTAGTGTAGGTTTAAAGGTAGCTACACAAGATTTATCTTTAAGATTTACAGTTTGGGATACTGGAATTGGTATTTCCAAAGAATATCAATCTTTACTATTTCGTCCTTATAGCCAAATTATGAACCCCGGTTCTAGAAACAACGAAGGTACTGGTTTAGGGTTGGTAGTGACACAACAACTGGCTCAAATTCATGGTGGTTCTTTAGAGTTAGAATCGGAAGTAAATAAAGGTTCTGCTTTTACTATTATCTTACCACTTAAACCCACAGGAAAAGTTTTGGAAGCAATCGAAGTCAAAGCAGAAAAAGATTTAGAATTAAGTCAAGTAACGAGTAATTTTGCTGTTCCCCAATCTTCTGTTCATATTCCCATCAGTAGATCAAGAGAAATTTTATTAGTAGAAGATGATTTTGCCAATTCTGAATTAATACGAATTTATTTAAGTATATTAAGTTATCAAGTGACTTGTGTTAAGAATGCACAGGAAATGTGGATGACTCTCCCACAGATACAACCAGCAGTAATTTTAATGGATGTGAATTTACCAGATAGCAACGGTTTGAGTTTAGTGGAACAACTGCGAAAACATCCCCAATATCAGCATATTCCGATAATTGCCCAAACAGCAATGGCTATGAAAGGAGATAAAGAAACTTGTTTAGCTGCTGGTGTTGATGATTATATTTCCAAACCCATAGATTTACAAGTTTTAGGTAGTATGGTAGCAAAATATTGTCAAGGATTTAACAATGGACAATTGATAATTGACAATTGATAATGAGGTTAATTGGGTTTAAAGTCTCTAGTTTTCAAGAGCAAGAAAATTAACGAAGGCAGAAGGCAGGAGGCTGAATACTTAGGGGTTGCTGAGAAAGTCTTTCCGTGAGGGCATAGGAGTCAGGAGTCAGGAGTCAGGAGGAGATTTGAAAATTTCTTTGCCATCTCTTGAAATCCCAAAAAATGCACACTTTTTCCGGTATACCC
>NZ_BJCE01000352.1:0-3923 GCF_005402885.1 Sphaerospermopsis reniformis | reverse complement strand
GATACTTATGAAAAAGTAATATTGACGATTTGTGGATTGGTGAGGTTACGAATTGATTCTCTAGTTTTACCAAATTTATGATATGTGTTAAAAGTATGCAGATGATGAAATAACCATCGGCATTTTTCCGGGCTATACTAACAGTAACTATCTCTAGCCCTGATGATTACGTCAAGTCTGGCTGAAATGAGAACATCCTCAAAGCCCGACACAGACTGCCTTTTTAATTTTCGGACAGGTCTAATGACCTCCCCTTGAGATACATAATACAAACATTTGTATCTAATAAATAAACTAAAGAATTTTTATTCATTAAACACCCCAACTAAATCATCATCCCTATCTTCATAAATCCCTTGTTCATCAATATTAAAATCAATATCCGCACAAGCACCAGATAAATTGAGGATTCCTTTAGTATGCAGCATATTCTTTTGTTTTAAAAATTCCTGTAATTCAGCCTCAGAGAAAAAATTAAGCATCTCCTTCATTTCCTGAAAATCAATTAAACCTTCCCGCAAAGCATCTAAGACAAGATTGGCAACGATTTTTTGTGGTAAATTACCCCATTCATTTTGAATCTTGTCTGTTAAATTATCTGGTAAATCTATGGTGATTTGCATAATTATAAAATCTCCCTAATCTATTTTTTATTTTACCTGAACAAATACCCTACTTCTTTTTTATTCTTAATCCTGTTCCTGTGCCAAAGTCAAAACTTGTACATAAAGTCTGTCAGAAATTCTCATTCCCTGTGCTTGCATCTCATCTAAAACACCCTGAATACTAGCCAACAAACCCCGACGCTTTGCTAATAATAATACCCCTACAGTACCAATTAAAGGCAACTTGCGAGCTATAGCAACTTTCCGTGCTGCTTTTTCATCTATTAACAACTGAGAAGCTCCTATTTCCTCCGCTAAAGCAATGGCTTCTGACTCCCCTAAATCTAATTTCAACGACTCTTGTAAGCTGTTACACAGCTAAATTGTATAATCCTAATATTCTGAACTCTTGTTTAACAGGCAAGATGCCTGTTCCACTTATACACATTAAATGCACAACAGCTTATCAGAAACGATTATCATTTAATAATTATGTTGATTTAAAACTAATTCTGCTTGTTCTACTTCTTGACGTAATTCATCCAAGGTTTGAGAATCATCAAAAAGAGAAATACCCCATTTTTTCATCATTTCTATGACTTCTAAACCAGAAATGCCAAGAATTTTACCAGCCCTACCACTGGTAATTTCTCCTACTTCTAATAATGTCATTACATAACCTTCCTTGGCTTTTTGTAAAGCCTTTTGTCTGACTGCTTCTGAAAGCTGCATACTTTCTAATTGCTCATCTAAAATCACTAATGCCATTACTAAAATCTCCCCAATCTATCTTTTAATTTTACAGCATATTCCCAAAAACAAGATGAAAACTTTTATTGACAATCTTCCATCATACCCTTAATTCTGTTAGTATAACCTATACCACTTCCCCTAACATCGCCATAATATCCGTTTCCAAAGATTTAATATCATCCTCAATTGCATCTAAATTTCTGGGTGGTTGATATACATAAAAATGGCGATTTAAAGGAATTTCATAACCTACCTTAGTTTTATCAAAATCAATCCAAGCATCTGGAACATGGGGTAAAACTTCTTTTTCTAAATATTCTTGACAGTGGTTTTCTACTAACTTAATCAATTCATTGACACTCGCTTTGTCTCCATATTCCAAGGGTAAAGGTAAAGGAATATCATCTGGTAAAGGAACAATTTCTGTATCACGTAAATTACTATCAGGTTCAGGATTTCCTTTAGCATCTGTACAAATTTCTGCTTCTGGATCTGTTTCTCCCAATGCTGCTAAAATTGCTTTTTTTACAGGTGCTTTTAAATTTAATCCTGCCTTTTTTAACACCTTATTTAAGTCAGTTTCAAACTCTGTACGGGATAAATACAGTTTATCAGCTTGCATATTTTGTAAAGCATCAATAATCTGTGATTGGAGATTTTTACCCTCTAATATTTCTAACTGTTGTACTTTTTCATCTTTGCGCTTTTTAGTAGTAGCTAAATTTTGAAACGCTGTTTGTTCCCATAATCTCCCTAAACGTTCCTCACTCACCAGAAAATTTAATCTTAATGGACGTTCCACAGTAATCTTTAAAAAGCCAAATTCCCGATTATCAAAAATCTTAGAACATACTCGCTGTTCTATTTGTCCATCTGTTTCTACTTCACTAATACCATTGTGGTGAAAATCTCCATATAATCGCACCAGTTCGGTAATATGTGCGGGGGATAATTCATTGCGCTTATTACCAAGACTTTTTTTCATTTTCTGGTAATGTTTTGTACCATCAATAAGCTGTAATTTACCTTTTCTATGATCCGCTTTTTTATTAGTAACTAACCAAATATAAGTGAAAATTCCGGTGTTATAAAACATCTGGTCAGGTAATGCAACCACCGCTTCTAACCAGTCATTTTCAATGATCCACCTTCTAATATTACTTTCACCACTTCCCGCATCTCCTGTAAATAAAGGTGAACCATTAAAAACAATGGCAATTCTTGAACCGTCTCCTCCTTCCTCTGGTGGTTTGTGCATTTTTGATATCTTATGTTGGAGGAACAACAATGAACCATCATTAATGCGTGGTAAACCTGCGCCAAATCTGCCATTAAATCCTAAGCTTTCATATTCATCTTTAACAAAATCTTCCTCTGGTTTCCATTCTACTCCAAAGGGAGGATTGGCAAACATATAATGAAATTTTTTATCAGGGTGTCCGTCATGGGGTAAGAAGTTATTACTTTTAGCTTTGGCGTTTTTTACTCCCAAGGTGTCACCATAAATGATATTATCAATGGGTTCATCTTTAATCAGTAAATCTGCACAACAAATAGCATAGGATTCGGGGTTATATTCTTGCCCAAATAATCCTAAGTTAGCTTGGGGATTCTGATTTTTAATATGTTCTTCTGCTACTGATAACATTCCCCCTGTTCCGGCTGTAGGATCATAAATAGAACGATAAATACCTTGTTTAAAGACATCTTGTTCATCACAGAAAACCAGATTTACCATCAAGCGAATTACTTCACGGGGTGTAAAGTGGTCTCCCGCTTCTTCGTTTGCTTGTTCATTAAATTTTCTCACCAATTCTTCAAATAAATAACCCATTTGTAGGTTAGAAAGTTTCTCTGGTGATACATCTATTTCTGGTTTACAAAGTTCTTTAATCACTAAATACAAGCGATTACTTTCATCGAGTTTTTCTATTTCCGCATCAAAATCAAATTTTTCAAATATATCTCGCGCCCTGGGGGAAAAACCATTGATATAATTGCGTAAGTTACTGGTAATACCATCTGGGTCACTCAATAAACTTACATATTGGGGAATATAGTTAGGTTCTGTGGATGAGGTGTCAGATTTATTAAATGTGAACTTACTGAGATTGTATAAAGGTTGAGTTCTATCTGTACCTGTGGCAACTTTGGCGATCGCTTTTTCTAATGCGTCTCCTTTTATCTCCATCCCCTCATATTTTACTTGGGCTTCTAGTACAGCTTTCTTAGTTGGTTCTAATACCGCATCTAATCGCCGCAACACTATCAAAGGTAACATCACCCGCCGATATTGGGGAGGGCGATAAGGTCCCCGGAGTTTGTCGGCTATACTCCAAATCAAACCGACTAACTCTTGATGATTTGTATTTCCTGTATTTGTCACTATAGTAATTTTTAGTAATTGAGTAATTGAGTAATTGAGTAATTGAGTAATTGAGCAAGTCCTAAGTTGACAATTTCATAGACAAAACTATACTTATATTGACAAAAATCAATATATTTTTAGGAAAAAATCAACTACTTGATATATAATACAGTGATATCAAGTATTGAATTGAGACT
>NZ_BJCE01000351.1:0-3924 GCF_005402885.1 Sphaerospermopsis reniformis | reverse complement strand
TCTTTTAGGTGTTTTAACAGCTTTTCTCTCTGTTCTTGAGACAGATGGTTTTTTGCTGGCATAATTCAGAAGCGATCGCTTAGTTACTTAATTCCCTATTATACAATCTAGCTGCACAACAGCTTAGGCACTTTAGTGCCAAAAATAAGCGATAAATCGCTTACTACGAACAGAGAAATATGCCAGTTGCGTAAGTCCTATTAAAATGTCCCTTTATTAAAAAGACCCTTTAAATGCTGCATAACTCAAGGTAATAATAATTGGTAAAATAATAGGAATAATAATGATTAATCCCATTTTACTAATCCTAATTTCTTGACCATCAGATTTAAACAGTGCAATTACAGCAGCAGTGGCCATAAAAATCCAAATAAATCCAAAGACTATAAAAATGGTAAATGTTGAGTTATTCATACATTATATATTTTATTTGTGGTGTACTAATATTTTAATTTGTATGAATCAGGATGTCCAGGATTTAAAGATTTACAGGATGTGGCTTATCTGCGTGCATCTGCGTTCAATTATTCTGGTATTACTTTTAAATTACCTTTTTTTTAAACGAACCACAGAGACACAGAGGACGCAGAGAAAAAATATCATTTATCTTTTTATTCATGCAATTAATTATTTTTAGAAGTCGGGAATCTTTGACCACAAACTAAAATCCTGTAAATCCTTTAATCCTGTACTTCGACTTCGCTCAGTAACCAGACATCCTGATTCAGATAATACCTTTGACAGATGAACAGGTATAAACTCAGCATCTAAGATATCAAAGCCGGATTGATACCAAAAGTATGAATTCCAACTTTCATATTTGGACGCTGACACCTACAGATGTCTACAAGACACTAACAACAACTCCCCAAGGTATCAGCGAGGCAGAAGCAAATTTAAGATTAAAACAATTTGGTTATAATGAACTTCCCGAACCCCAAACCCGCCCTTTAATACTCCGTTTCACTGACCAATTAACCCATTTTATGGCGTTGCTGTTGTGGGTAGCGGGAATATTAGCTTTTATTTCCCAAACACCGGAATTAGGTTGGGCAATTTGGGCAGTAATTTGGATTAATGCTATTTTTAGTTTTTGGCAGGAATATCAAGCGGAAAAAGCTTTATCAGCACTGAAAAAAATCTTACCTTCCCAAGCTAAAGTTTATCGTGATGGAAAATTATCTGTAATTGCTGCCCGTGAATTAGTTAGCGGCGATGTCATGCAGTTAGAAGAAGGTGATAAAATCTCCGCTGATGCCAGACTGATTGAAAGTCAATCTTTATATGTAGATGCTTCCGTACTTACAGGGGAATCTTTGCCTGTTCCCCGCATTAGCGAACCTGTCACCGCCGCAAATATCCATGCTTCGGAAGCGAGTAATTTAGTATTTGCAGGTTCTACGGTTGCTGCTGGTCGGGGACTGGCGGTAGTATATGCAACAGGGACACATACAGAATTTGGTCAAGTCGCCCATCTTACGGCAAATGTGAAGCGGGAAGCCAGCACTTTAGAGGTGCAGATTTCTAGGGTGGTTCACATCATTACTATCATTGCTTTGAGTATGGGGGTGGTGATATTTTTATTAACTAAGTTGCTGGTGGGAATGCAACTCAAAGAAAGTTTCATTTTTGCCATTGGTATTATTGTGGCGTTTGTTCCCGAAGGTTTACTACCTACTGTGAGTTTAGCATTGGCAATCGGTGTCAGACGCATGGCTACTAAGAATGCTTTGGTGCGGCGTTTGTCTGCGGTGGAAACTCTGAGTGCAACGACTGTTATTTGCACTGATAAAACTGGGACTTTGACTAAAAATGAAATGACTGTCCGCCAATTATGGATTCCTAATACTAATATTAATGTGACTGGGGTGGGTTATGAACCCAAGGGAGAAGTAGAAATTACCTCTGGTGAAAATCAGTCTCAGGTGCGGTTAATGTTGACTGGTGCGGCGCTTTGTTCTAATGCGCGGTTAAATCATCCCCCCAATTCCAATCAATGGCAAGCTGTGGGTGATCCTACGGAAGCGGCGTTATTGGTGGCGGCAATTAAGGCGGGTTTGCAGTTGGAGGAGTTGCAACAGCGATCGCCCAGGGTTCGGGAGATTCCTTTTGATTCTCACCGCCGGATGATGACGGTTTTATTATCAGGTAATTTAGGGTTAGATAATGTTGAAAATTGCGAGTATGTGATTTTTACCAAGGGTGCGCCTTTGGATGTGTTGCAGCATTCGCGGTATTTATGGCATTCGGGGGAAAAGCTGGAATTAACGGAAACTCAGCGCGAGGAAGTTGTGGCGGCTAATGATCAATTGGCTAGTCAAGGTTATCGTGTTTTAGGGGTGGCGACAAGGCAAGGTGGGGGGGAATTAAATCAGCTAGATAATAATTTGTTAGAACAGGATTTGACTTTTTTGGGGTTGGTGGCGATGATTGATCCACCACGTCCAGAAGTTGCGGATGCGATCGCCCTTTGTCATCGTGCCGGCATTCAAGTTACTATGATTACAGGTGATTATGGTTTAACAGCAGCAGCGATCGCCCAACGTATTGGTTTAGCTAACGGTAAACCCAGAATTATCACTGGTGAACAATTAGGACATCTTTCTGATACGCAATTACGGCAAATCATCCACAAGCACAAAACCGGGTTAGTATTTGCCAGAGTCATACCAGAACAGAAACTCAGGTTAGTTGAAGCCTATAAAACCCTTGGTCATATCGTCGCTGTTACTGGTGATGGTGTCAACGATGCCCCCGCTTTACGTGCTGCAAATATCGGCATAGCGATGGGAATTAGTGGTACTGATGTTGCCCGTGAAGCTGCGGATATTGTTCTCATAGATGACAACTTTGCCACTATCGTCTCTGCAATTGAACAGGGTCGGGCGGTGTATCAAAATATCCGCAAGTTCATGACTTACATTCTCGCTTCCAACATGGCGGAGTTTTTACCTTTCCTAGCAATGGTGTTTCTGAAAATACCGCCAGCACTAGTAATTTTGCAGATATTAGCCATTGACTTAGGTACAGATATGTTACCCGCACTAGCATTAGGGGCAGAAAAACCGGAAACTGGTTCAATGGAGTTACCACCCCGGAAAAAATCCCAAGCACTGTTAGATTTACCTTTATTACTGCGTGCTTACTGCTTTTTAGGTCTGCTGGAAGGTTTAGCAGGTATGGCAGGATTTTTCTTTGTTTGGTGGACAAATGGTTATAATCTTCCCCAATTACAGGCACTTAGCCCTAGTATTTTATCTCACTCCGCAAATGCCGCGACAATGGCGATTTATCACCAAGCTACAACTATGACTTTAGCTGTAATTGTCGCTTGTCAAGATGGTAACGTTTTTGCCTGTCGTTCCGAAAGATTTTCTATTTTGCGTTTGGGCTTTTTTACTAACCGTTTAATTTGGGCAGGAATTGCGGTGGAATGGATATTGATTCTATCAATTATTTATTCTCCTACTTTGCAAAATGTCTTCTCGACTGCACCTTTAAAACTATCTTATTTGTTGATGTTATTGTTTTGTCCACCGTTAATTTTAATAGCTGATGAATTGCGAAAAATAATTATTAACAGAGTCAACCATCAAGCTGAAATCTCATAGTTATCAAGTGATAATTGATAATTAATTGATAATTGTTTTATTCAAGGTTTCAAGTAAACATTCAGCCGTCATTCTCCGTCAGCAAGAAAGAAGAAAACCATCAGTGATCAATTGATAATTGATAATTGACAATGGAAAGTTACATCTTGCTCAAGGGTAGAGGATAGAAAGCAAGGAAAGGTTTTTAGTAAGTAGGGTTTGCTGAATAAACCTAAAACCTTGATATATCAAAGGTTAGAGGCTGATAAACACAGAAATTAGTGCAAGGGTTTTGAAGGGTATACCGGAAAAAGTGTGCATTTTTTGGGATTTC
>NZ_BJCE01000350.1:0-4030 GCF_005402885.1 Sphaerospermopsis reniformis | reverse complement strand
AAAATCTCTGGACTTTCTTGCCATAATTACACCCTTTTGGTATTTCTACAATTCTTAGACTTCTTGCATAACATCACTTATGTTGCATTCAGATTTTATAATAATCTTTCGTGGGAAGTTTTGTCTAGTAACAACACATAACTTCAATGTAAAATCGTCTCTATATCTGATACGATGAATTTGTATACATAATTTAGTGGTATCTAACATCATTTGCTGTCGGTACATTTTTTAACTTTTTCGCTGTGTTCTCAATGCTATCCCCACTACTTGCTGCTTTTACTAAAATTTCAAATAACGTTTGTTGGTCAAATCCACCTTGAGTTTTAATTGAGAAGTTCTCTGCTAAACATTCAATAACTTCTTCCAGGGTTTCCGAATCCGTTAAAGCCAAATGTTCTGATGGAAAAATCAATTAATTTCAACCAATATGTGACACACTACTTTCATTATCTCATCTTTGGATAACCCTGATAGCACTATAAGCATTATTTATATTTTATGTACTTTATCTGACAGCGTGTACGTAGATAACCATTAGCGATCGCTCTTCGGAGAAAAACTTTTTGGTTTACTGGTCAGTAATCTTTCCAATTGCTCTGCTATTACTTCATCTTCCACCATTGGTCGCTGTTTCTTTTTGGCATGGTCTCTGTTGCTTTTTTTACTGCTGGTCATGGCTAGACTAAATTCCTCAATCACTTGTCTAGATTGAGTTTCCCACTCTTTTGATCTCTGTTAATACTACCCTTGACAATCTTCCCTTTTCCTT
Organism: Sphaerospermopsis reniformis; assembly: GCF_005402885.1. Classification (NCBI taxonomy): domain Bacteria; kingdom Bacillati; phylum Cyanobacteriota; class Cyanophyceae; order Nostocales; family Aphanizomenonaceae; genus Sphaerospermopsis; species Sphaerospermopsis reniformis. Next base: position 3,258 of record NZ_BJCE01000350.1, on the reverse strand, counting down.
AACTTGTCACGAATGTGCTAAGACCGCAGCAAAGGCTGATAAGTCTGAACTGAGTGCAGAATATTTTGACACTTACAATGAGATAAAAGCCTTGCCGGACAGAGAAATTAAATTACTTTTAGCAGAAAAAGATAATCAAATCCGCAGATTAGAGAATATGGTAATGAAGGCACTTGAGCGTCCTAGTTTTTATTCAAACACCCAAATAGAAAAGGTAAATACAATGACTAATAATCCTGGTGGAATTTCCCAAAATGTAAGTGGTGGTAATGTGTATGGTGGGATGCAAGCAGCACAGGGTAATAATAACGTGCAAACATCAACCACTTATTCTTCATCAGAACAAAAACAAAACCTTGCAGAAGCCACAGCAGAAATTCAGGCATTGCTAGAGCAGTTAAGCCAGTCTTATCCTACTGAAACAATGTCAGGAAAAATGGCACTGGCAGCAGAAGCCACACAACGCATCGAAAATAACCCAACTTTAATGCAGAAAACAATCAGTGCGTTGAGGGCTGGTGGTACGGCGGCTCTAGAACAAGCCCTCAGTCATCCCGCAGCCAGCTTTGTCATTGCTGCTTTAGATGATTGGAATAAAAACAATCAATAAATTATTAACTTGAATTAGGAACACTAGATCAATTTAGAACAATCCAAAATTGGTTTGGTGTGAAAAAGCATTTTATTTATTGCTATCAAATTTTAACTATGGATCAGCCGAAGTCTCCTGACGATAATCAAGCATCTTTGCCTGAAACTGGTATAGGACAGGAGGTTAATAATTCAACGTTCGGTGGTGGACAGCAGGCTGCAATAGGTAATGATAATATCCAAAATCAGGGGAACAATAACTGGCTAGGTAATACCTTAAATTTTTTCTTTGGGCAGCAGACAACAACCCCAGTAGGCAACCCTGATCGACCAAAGAACGAGCGGATACTATTAGCCTCAGTTAAGGAAGAAGTGACTTCCCGGTTAAGGCAATCTCTACACAATGCTGTGCTGATTAATTTGGGGAAAGAATCACAACCTCAACAAGTAAAAAGACCTTGGGATGCTGAGATAAAAATTGGACTAAAGCCTGCTGAACCTCTCCCAGATACCACAACAATTTTGGAAATTTTTGACTCCCAAGAAATTGCAGGTAAGTTGCTAATTCTGGGAAATCCTGGTGCTGGGAAAACTACTACAATGCTAGATTTAGCGAAAGCTTTAATTGCACGGGCAGAACAAGATGCTGATTATCCAATTCCAGTATTGTTTAACCTCTCGGCTTGGAAGTATGATAAGCAGTCGATGCGGGATTGGTTGGTGCTGGAATTAAAGTCGAAATATGTAGTGCGTCAGGATATTGGTGCAAAGTGGTTGGATGATGCCAAGTTGTTACCAATGTTGGATGGGTTGGATGAACTAGAGTCAGCACGTCAGGAAGCTTGTGTCAATAATATTAATAAATTTTTGCAAAGTGAATGGAGATCGCAGTATTTAGTGGTTTGTAGTCGCTCGGAAGAATACACAAATTATAAAATCAATCTGCAATTAAATGGAGCAATTTTTCTACAACCACTTACAGATAAACAAATTCAGGCATATTTAACAAGGCTAAACCAACTAGAATTATGGAGAATAATACAAGTTGATACAGAGCTATTAAAGTTGCTGAGAACATCTCTATTTTTATCAATTTTAGGATTTATCTCATTGCATAAAGCTTTATCTCTTCAAGAGTGGAAAACACTTACATCAACTCAAACACGACTGGAATACCTTTTTGGTACTTACTGGGAAACGGCAATAAGACGAGATATTGTGACTCCACAAATGGAGTCTCAGGGATTTAAAAGCCGTTCTTATGGAAAGAAAAAACCTCCGAGTGAAAAGCAAACACGACGGTGGTTACTGTTTTTGTCACAGCAGTTACAAAAAGAATCCAAAACTGAATTTTTGATTGAAAAAATGCAATTGTCTTGGTTGATAAATAATAGACAAAAATGGACTTATAGAATATCTTTTGGGATGCTTAGTGCCTTGATAGTTGGAATGATTTTTGGGACATTTGGTGAACTAAATGTTGGTCTAACCTTTGGGCTCATTGGCGGACTAATTGGTGGGTTTAAGGAAATTAGACCTGTTGAATCATTTCGTTTTAATTTTACTGATAAACTAGGTAAAAATTTATTTAAAAACATAATCTATGGACTACTTACTGGACTTAGTTTTGGATTGATTGGTGCATTAATTGGTGAATTTTTTTTAAGGCTGAGTGGCAGAGGTTTGATTGCCGGGGCGTTTTTTGGCTTAATTAGTGGTGTGATTATTGGACTAATTAATGGGTTAAAAGCTGATATCCAAACTCGAACAAAACCAAACCAAGGAATTTTGGAGTCTGCAAAGAACTCGGCTGTAATTACCCTAAGCATCCTACTCATTTTTGTTCTGATACAGGGTTTAGCTTCGCAAACTCTCAGCAACATCTTTACTCAACCTAAGTTCACTAGTCTTGTAGTTTGTTTACTGGCTGCATCAGTATGCGGGTGTGGTTCAGCAAGTGGTGGTCAAGGTGGTATGCAGCATTTTACCCTACGCCTCGTCCTCTACTTCAACGGCTACATCCCCTGGAACTACGCCCGATTCCTCGACTACTGCACTGAGCGATTATTTCTTCAGCGTGTTGGTGGTCGCTACCGCTTCATCCACAAACTGCTGCAAGACCACTTCGCTCAAACAGAGTGCAAACGGAATTAAGCAGATACTACCAACTCACACAAGGCGATCGCCAATCCCGTCGCCTTCAAATTTATCGAAGGCTTGAGCCATGAAAATCTGCGCTTGGATGTAGCTGATACCATCACTGGATTTGTCTTCGTGAGCTATACTCAATTTTTATTCAAGCTTCTAAATAGAAAAGGTAAATATAATGACTAATAATCCTGGTGGAATTTCCCAAAATGTAAGCGGCGGTAATGTGTACGGTGGTATGCAAGCGGCGCAAGGCGACAACAACCAGCAAACAATGGAGACTAATGTAATCGCATCTGGTGAAAAACAGCTAAACTGATAAAAATAATGAGCCTATTTAAAAATATTCAAGATGCAATCTGCAACCCACAAGTGAAATTGTCTGATATACTCAATACCTTAGCCAAAAAAAGAGTATAAAAAGAGGGCTGATGTAGTAGAGTTATAGTCTTCCACAACGATAACTCGAAAGCCACACACAGCCCATGTTTGATATCTTAACACTCTTGCAATGCCTCC
>NZ_BJCE01000349.1:0-4060 GCF_005402885.1 Sphaerospermopsis reniformis | reverse complement strand
TTTTTTCCGGGCTATACTAACAGTAACTATCTCTAGCCCTGATGATTACGTCAAGTCTGGCTGAAATGAGAACATCCTCAAAGCCATACACAGACTGCCTTTTTAATTTTCGGACAGGTCTAATGACTGGTAAACCTTTCTGCTTTCACGTCTAGGATTGTTTCACCATGCAAGTAGTTTTTAACTCTAATTTGAATTATCAAATTTTCAGCCTCTATCCTCAACAGGATCAATGGGGCTAAACAATTGATTAACGAACAGGGTATACTGTCAAGGAATGATAGTTATAACGGAAACTTAACATAATAAATTTTCTAGACCAATTCAACCTTCGTCAACACTAAATCATAGTATATCAAATAAAGTTATGTCAGCGCCAAACCCCAATGCTGAAGAGACAATGGATTTGAATTTTGGTGTTAACCACCAAGGAACATATCAGGTACAAACACACTCTTCACCTGTAGTTAGTCTGGCTACCAGAAAAGGAACGATTTCCCAGTTTCTTGCTCCCTTAACCCAGGATACTTTTAAACAAGTAGTTCAGGAAGTTGAGCATAAATTGAAAATTGTTAACGAAACCTTATCCATGTTGGATTATAAAGGTTTTGAAACAATTCTTCCAGAAATGCTGCATTCAATTACCTTGAAAACAGGGGAATTACTAGGAGCAGATCGGACAACGATATTTTTATTAGATGAAGAAAAACAACAACTCTGGTCTATTTTAGCAGAAGGGGAAGGAAAGCGACCATTAGAAATTAGAATTCCAGCGGATAAAGGTATTGCCGGGGAAGTGGCAACTTTTAAGCGAGTCATCAATATTCCCTATGATTTTTATAACGATGTGCGGTCAAAATTTGCTCAAGAACAAGACAAGAGAAATGGCTACCGCACTTACACAATGTTAGCTTTACCGCTATTAAATGAAAATGCAGAATTAGTAGCGGTAGTGCAGTTATTAAATAAATTAAAATACCTACACAATCCCGATGATCCTCTGAAAGAACGCATTGATAAAAAGGGGTTTACCAGTGCAGATGAAAAATTATTTCAAGATTTTGCGCCGTCAATTCGCCTGATTTTAGAGTCGTCTCGCTCTTTTTATATTGCTACTCAAAAACAAAGAGCCGCAGCAGCTTTGATGAAAGCGATTAAGTCTTTAAGTCACAGTAGTTTAGATTTAAAAGATACCCTAAAACGGGTAATGGATGAAGCTAAAGAATTGATGAATGCTGATCGCAGTACCCTGTGGTTGATAGATGGCGATCACCAGGAATTATGGACAACAATTACTCAAGATAACGGTACAACTAAAGAATTACGAGTACCCATAGGTAAAGGCTTTGCTGGGATCGTTGCTGCATCTGGAAAAACCTTAAATATTCCCTTTGATTTATATAAACATCCAGATTCACAAACTGCCCAAAAAATAGATCAAGAAAATGGCTATCGCACTTGTAGTCTGTTGTGTATGCCAGTATTTAACAGTGATCAAAAATTAATTGGTGTTACTCAATTAGTAAATAAAAAGAAAGGAGGAGATTTTGCACCTTATAATCCCTCCCTTTGGCCTCAACCTCCTGAATGCTTCCAAGCTAGTTTTGACGGCAATGATGAAGTATTCATGGAAGCTTTTAATATTCAAGCGGGTGTAGCATTGCAAAATGCCCAATTGTTTGCCAAAGTCAAACAGCAAGAAAAAATGCAGCGGGATATTTTGCGGAGTCTTTCTAATGGTGTAATTTCCTCGGATAAGTCTGGATATATTATCACTGCTAATGAAAGTGCTAAACGTTTACTAGGTTATTCTACAGAGGCGTGTTTAGAGGGGAAATTAGTTAGTGATGTTGTCAATATTAAAGACGGAGATTTTAGCCAATGGTTTGCAGATGCTTTAGCTGCAAATGATGTCAAAGATACCCAGCAGTATTATCCAGATCGTACACTTCTAACTACTACCCAAGAACAGCACAGCATTAATTTATCACTCAACACTATTGCTGATGCGAATGACGAAAATAAAGTGTGTGGCGCACTGGTGGTAATGGATGATATCAGCGATGAAAAGCGTCTGAAAAGCACCATGTACCGTTACATGACTCAGGAGTTGGCAGAAGAATTACTCAAATTAGATGATGCTAAATTAGGAGGCGATCGCAAAGAAGTTACTATCTTATTCTCGGATATTCGTGGCTATACCACCCTCACAGAAAATATGCAAGCTGAGGAAGTGGTAAGTATGCTTAATGAATATTTTGAATCAATGGTAGAAGCTGTATTTAGACATAAAGGCACTCTCGATAAATATATCGGTGATGCCATTATGGCTGTATTTGGTTCTCCCTTACCTTTAGAAAAACACGCCCGTATGGCAGTCGAAACTTCTCTAGAAATGCGCTATCGTTTGCAGGAATTAAATCAACGTCGAGAAGCCTTAAATCAATCAAAAATCAAAATCGGCATCGGCATTAATTCTGATACTGTAATTAGTGGTAATATCGGTTCTAGTAAGCGGATGGAATTTACCGCTATTGGTGATGGTGTCAATCTTGGTTCTCGATTAGAAAGTATTAGCAAACAATATGGTTGCGATATTATCATCAGCGACAATACCTTTAACTTCTGTCATGATGATATTTGGGCAAGGGAACTAGATTTAATTCGTGTTAAAGGCAGAAATGAGCCTGTATCTATCTATGAGTTGATCGGAATGCGTTCTGATTCTATTAACAGTGCCAAACAAGAACTAATTGAACATTATCAGAAAGGAAGAGAGTATTATCTGCAACGTCAGTTTTCACTGGCTCAAATGGAATTTGTGAAAGCTTTAACTGCTCATAATAATGATAAAGCTTCAATGTTATATCTGAGTCGTTGTCAACATTGGCTACAAACACCTCCCACAGATACAACTTGGGATGCTGGTGTTTGGACTTTTCATGAAAAATAAAAGTCAGCCATCAGCTATTCAGGAGAAAGAATCAGTAAACCAAAAAGTTTTTTCCTGAAGGGAGATCGCCAAATACTGTGCAGTATAGAATACTTTTTGATTCCCAATACTTAATCAGCAGACATAGTATAGATAATAATTACTTATGATTAGCTGGTTAATAATTTCTTGACGCTAACCGGATGGAATATAAATGCTTTCAACGATTTGATATTTCCTCTGTAGGGCTTGAGATAAAAAGGCTAACATCTGTTTGAGTGTAAAAAGTGTGCGATAAATTAATCTACTACCTTTCCTTTTCCGACTGATTTTGAGCCATAGTAGATTCACCCAGATTACAGACAATCCATAAATCAAATGTGACGAAATTATCTTTATCTCTTGTAATGGTATAGGTAGTTTTATAACTTTTTTTACCCTTGAGAAATTGTTTGATTCCTCCTTTTTTTCCAGTCTTGATAGCAGGCATAAGAAAGGGAATATCTAATGCCTGTAACCATCTAATTACAGGAGTATTAAAAAATCCCCTATCCAAATAGAGTTTTTTTACATTTATTTTTAGGGATTCAAGTTCGGCTAATAAATAAGTAATTAAAGCCACACTAGTATCTAATTGGCGAACACCTCTTATTGCCAGGGTTACACGCTTATTATTACTAATAACGTATAAACTGGCATAGGCATAAAATGAATTAGTACCAGATTTAGCTTCACTTCGATATATGTAGGGTAATTCTGATGATGTTGGTTTACCATAATAGCAAATTAAATTTAAATCAATCGCTATTTTCAAACACCCCTTTTTTAATCCTAAAGGAATTCGACTTTTTAATGCTTGATTTATTTGCGCTTCTAATTCCTCAAAATTGTTAATTTTATTTAAATGGTATCTAATATCATTAGCTGTCGGAATATTTTTTAACAATTTAGCTGTGTTTTCGATACTATCTCCAGTGCTGGCTGCTTTGACCAGAATCTCGAATAGACCTGTCCGAAATATATAACGGAAAAATGGTAGAACGGTAAATGGAAAATATACCGTGGTTCTACCAAAGATGAAAAATATTACCAATTATATACATATGTACCCAAAACGCGCTAGGGGTA
>NZ_BJCE01000348.1:0-4063 GCF_005402885.1 Sphaerospermopsis reniformis | reverse complement strand
ATCTAGTAACCACACTTGATATAATTTATCAGCATAGCGTTTTTCTGTGTTAGAGGTAGCTGTAATTTGTTCTAGTTCTTTGTCTAGGGAAATTGGTGTTTTACTCCAGTCTATTTGTTGATAAATTCGGGGATAAAAGAAGCTGATAAATTCTGGAAAGTATTTTTCTATTGCTCCTTTCCATGCTTGATCATAATTGGCTGTTGTTGGGTTCATGTTTAGGTTTTTTAGTTTTTTATTTGCTGGTTAATTGTATTTGATACTGATGTATTAATAAGAATTTTTATGATTTTTTAATTATTTGATTTGGTGGAGGTAAGGTAAATTATGGGTAGTATAGCGATCGCTATCAGGCAATAATCCATAGGAATCTATGTTATAATTAAGTTGTTATATATATTTGAAAATTATGCAAATAGAAATTACCAAGCTATCAAGTCAAGGTCAAGTTACTATTCCCCAAAATTTAAGAGAACAGTATCAGTGTCAAGATGGTCAAGAATTAATAATCATTAATGTAGGTTATGGAATTTTATTAAAACCTAAAAAAACTTTTTATGAAACAAAATTAGATGATGTTGCTGGGTGTTTGAATTATCAAGGAAAAGCTAAAACAATTGAAGAAATGGAACAAGCGATCGCTCAGGGAATAGGAGAATCATGGAATCAATGATTGCTGTTGATACTAATATTGTGATTAGATTTATTACTAAGGATGATGAACTACAGTATCAACAAAGTTTAGCATTATTCAAAAATAAAAATATTTTCATTCCTGATACTGTCATCTTAGAGCTAATTTTAATGCACTTCAAAATCCTAACTAAATGGCGCATCATTGATAAATGAGAAATATTGAATTATTTGCATATACAATTTATTTATAAAAACCGATATCTTTGTAGGGGTTTAGCATTGCGCTTTACCCCTACCCCTGTTGCGGTAAAATAGGTTAACTAATCATAATATATGTGTTAAGTTTCGTTCCTCAACCCAACCTACTACTACATACATAAAAAAGTGATCCCTATCGCACCTGAATCATATCCAAAATGGCGACCACTCCTCATTAAGTATTTTATTTATATTTAGCCCATCCTCCATTACTTAAATCTCGTAATGGTGGTAAATCTTGAGTTGCTAATTCAAATTTTTCAGTCTCCCCAAAAATATCCTCAAGACTTAATAAATGAACTTTAATTTTTGTATTAAGTTTTTTACTTTTACAAGCTTCTTGTAAGCGTTCACAAAAACCATCTGTATAACCAACACCTGATAAAATAATACCAATATCAGCTTGATGAATAACTAAATTACCTACAAAATCAGCTACATAAGAAGCATCTAATGTATTTTGGGATAATTTAGATTGAAAGTAAATTATTTCATTATATATTGTCCCATAACCATCTATTCCGCCATCATTACCTGATTTTCCAGGTGTTAAACCCAGATGAGCAGCAAACCGTCTTCCCAAGTCCTGTTTTACTGATACATGAGAATAAATAATTCCATTGACTATAGCATCTATTACTAAATAATCCATATTATTTTTGTGGAACTAATTTAAAGTTTTCTATTAGTTGTTGATAAAGTAAATTAACTCCTATAAATATACATTCATTAATTTTATCCATCATGTTTATTTTTTGTACTTTATCAGCTATTGGAGCAGATAATTTAATTTTAATAGAAAATTTATCCCTATCTTTCCGAGATAATTTTTCTGAACTAAGTTGTTGCAATTCCATGTTATATTTTCGTGAATCATCTTCGATAATTTTTTTAATATTTTCTTGATCAGAAGTAAACCGAAAATAAACATATTGAATAGCAGATTCCAGCAAGGTTGCTTGACTTAAATTTAGACTTGATATTAAGTCTTGCATTTTTTGTAATTCAGATCGAGTAAAATTAACACTAATCTGTTCATTATGATTAGATTCAGATGTTTTTTCAGCTAATTCAGTTCCTTCATTAATAGCTTCTTTTACTAAAAAATCATTGTCTTCAATATGACAGCTATTATTGTTTAAAGACATAATTACACTCCTTTAGTAATCCAATAAATCGGCAAAATAATCATATAAATATTCACAATCATCATAATCCCAGATATATTGGCGATCCCTATATATAGCTCTTTGCATTTGGTCTTGACAATCATTCATTTCACGAAAAACCTTACATCTTCGGGGCTTATTGTTATAGTCTAATCTATTAACTACTTCATCTATGGAATTTCTAGATATACCTAAAGGAACAATAATTACCTGTGGATTAGAACCAGATCTAACTTCAAGATTTGAAATAACTTTTAAGGTTCTGGGAAGATTAAGTAATGCTTTTTCTTTTTGAGAGTTGTTAATTGGTACTAAAATCAAATCAGGATCGTTGCCTAAAATCGTTTGAACTGTATTTTGCAGAGGACTATTGATATCTAAAACAACATGATCGTATTGACTCTTCTTAATTATTGATTCAATGGGATCTCTTGATTTATTCCAAATAATGGTATTATTGGGTTGATAGATTTCCTGATCTTTTGGTTTGGTAGGTAAATCACCTGTATGAAAGCGCCAAAAATCAGCTTGATCATCACAATCAACTAAAAGTGTACGCTGTTCTCTCATCATCAGAATACCAGCAACATGAACAGCAAGTGTTGTTTTACCTACACCACCATTATTATGTGTACAAAGAATAATCAACTTCCACAGTCTCCTTAAATTTTACCAGCTTTTTAAATTATAAACATTTTTATCAATCTTGTGATCGGATAGTTTCGGATTCTATCGGTAGTTTTATTACAAAATATTAAGAAAAAAACCGGAATAGATCGGAAAAAATGGGATCACATTTAGCTATAATGGTAAAAAACCATACCATGTATAGCTTTTATGACTGTAAACGAAGTTGTAAAATTTGTTGATCAGATAGTCTTTGATAAAACTGGAAAGCATCTAGATGATATTCAAACTGCTGTAATTGCAGGAACATGGGAAAGACAAACCTATGATGATATTGCACAAGAACACAATGTTACTAAAAATCATATAGGTGATGTAGGTTCTGAACTATGGCAACTTTTATCTAAAGCATTAGGTGAAGATATTAAAAAAACTAATTTTCGTTCAACTTTTGAAAGATTATATATAACATCATCACCAATTATTATTCAAAATAAAAATAAACAAAATAATAATCATACTTTTAATTTTAGTTCACATCCAACTTGTCAATATGCTAAAGGTGATCAAGATAATAATACAAATAAATCTAAACAAATTTACCACGATCTCACTCTATCACCCCAAATAATCAAATTTCACAACCGAGAAACCGAACTGCAAACCCTCACACAATGGATACTAAACCAAAATACCCGCTTAACCTGCATCTTAGGAACATCAGGAATAGGTAAAACCACCCTCACAAAAAGATTCATAGATTTAAACCTCGATAAATTTGAAATCATTATCTGGAAAACCCTCAAATACCCTAAACCATTAACCCAACTCCTTAATGACTTATTTAACACCTGTCAAAAACAACCCAAAGAAACCTTACATGATAAAATCAAACAACTACTTGATATTCTCACCAACAACAAATGTTTAATCATCCTTGATGACATCCAAAATATCTTTACACCTGGTGAACTTGCAGGAAAATATCAACCAGAATATCAAGATTATCAAACCCTATTCAAAATAATTACAGAAACCCAACATCAAAGTAATATTATTGTAATTAGTCAAGAACAATGTCCAGAAATGGAATCTTTAGATCCAGAATTATATCCCATCAAATCTTTAGAACTCTCAGGTTTATATCATCCTGAAATCCTCCAAAATACAGGATTAACAAATCAGGATAGTTGGTTAAATCTTATTACCTTATACCAAGGTAATTTGATGTTTTTAAAAACTATTACCGTCTTAATCAATAAAAATTATGATGGTGAAGTTGCCGATTTTTTAGCAGAGAATATATTACATATTACCCAACAAATGCAGTATCATTTTCAAGAGACATTTAACCGTTTATCACCGATAGAACA